>CALYBE010000021.1 GCA_944393735.1 uncultured Clostridia bacterium | reverse complement strand
AGCCATTTGCCAATCTCCATCTGGCAATAAATTTTGCATGTATTCTCCTCTTTTTTGAACTAGTTTTACTCCTTCATCAAAGGATAATGCTTTACTATATATTAATGCTGAATATTCTCCCAGACTCAATCCTGCTGATTCTTCTGCTTTTATTCCATTTTCATTTAAGATTTCTAAAATTGCTAATGATTCAGTTAGTACAGCAAGTTGTGTGTTTTTTGTTTCATTTAATGTTTCTTCTGGTCCTTCAAATGATATTTTTGCTATATCTATTCCAGTTAATTCTTGTACTTTTTTATATACTTTTTTAGCAGTTTCATATTCATCATATATATCTTTTCCCATCCCTATACTTTGTGAACCTTGACCTGGGAACAAAAAACCTATTTTCATATTTATATTCCTTTCTTGTTTAAATTTAAATAATAGAACAAATAATACTAAATATCACTTATTTTTATTATTTCTTCTTCAAATCTATTGCAAAATTCTGCTATAAATTCTCTAACATTTACATTAACATTAAACTCCTTTTTTATTGATGTTGCAATATCCTTAATATCTTCTGTAAATGTTTCTTTTTGTGTATTTATTCCAATTCCAACTACTAAATATTTAGCAGTTCCATTTGTAACCTTTGTTTCAGTTAATATTCCACCAATTTTTTTATCTTTAAATACTATATCATTTGGCATTTTTATGTTTAAATTTATTTTATATTTTTCTCTAAAAATTTCTAATATAATTTCTGCAATTTTTGTTGTTATTCCATCTAACTTTTGTACATTGCAGTTTAGATGCATAAAAAATGAAAATGCTATATTATTTGCTTCATCTGTATGCCAAACTCTTCCATGGGTACCTTTTCCATTTGTTTGAATATCTGCCATAACAAGAGTTCCACTTTGTGCTGAATTATTTTTAATTAATCTCCAAATTTCACTTTGAGTTGAATCTATTTCGTTATAGTATATTGCATTTTTTCCTAATTGCTTTGTTTTTAAATTTTCGAGTTTCATTTAATTTTTTCCTTATTATAATTTATTTTTCAATTTTGATTATACATTTTTTGTTGCTTGTAGTTTATTTACTAGTTCTAAATTATTCTGTCTTTTTATTTTATTTGTTGCAGTTTTTATTAGTGGTTTTTCTGTTAATATCATTCCTCTAATTGACTTATAACGTGGCATTGTTTGGTTAACTTCTTTTATTTTTTTGATAAGTGCATTTCTAATTTCTTCATCAGTATTTGCCTGATAAACTTCTTGCATTATTTCTCTGTCAAATACTATTAGTACATTTATTTTTATGTCATCTTTGTCTTCTGTCTGTTGTTTACCAAATATGAAGCTTTCATTAACTCCTTCTATTTTATTAACTAAATTTTCCATTTCTTCTGGAAAGATATTTTTACCATTTTTTAAAACTATTACATTTTTCTTTCTGCCACAAATAAATATATATCCATCATCATCTATTTTTGCTAAGTCCCCTGTATGAAACCATCCATCTTCCATAACTTCATTAGTTGCTTTTTTATCTCCATAATATCCTAGCATTACACTTGGTCCTTTTACAAGTAATTCTCCTACTCCATCATCATTTACATCTGTTAATTTTACTTCAACACTTGGAACTACTTTTCCTATAGAACCTGTTCTATAATATTTGTTAGTTCCTATTCCAACAATTGGTGATGTTTCGGTTAATCCATATGTTTGAACTAAATTTAGCCCTAATATTCTATATTTTTCTTCTATTTTAGGGTCTAATGCTGCTGCACCACTTATAAATAATTTTATATTTCCTCCAAGCATATCATGTATATCTTTAAATATTTTTTTCTTTTCCTCCATAGGTGCATTTTTATATTTTTCTTCATTATCTAATATTTTTTGTAATTTACCTTGCTTTTCTATTTGTTTTCTTATCATTTTGAATATTCTTTCATATATTGCTGGAACACATGCCATAACACTTACATTATATTCATTTAAATTTTCTGTTACATGTCTTAGCCCGTCACAAAATACTATTTGTGCTCCTTTGTAAAATGAAAATAAAAATCCTACTGTGCATTCAAAAACATGATGTATTGGTAAAATTGATAGTAATGTATCTTCTGATGTAACATCTAGAATACTTCCTAAATCCATTAAATTTGTACAAATATTTTTATGTGAAAGTGCTACTACTTTTGACTTTGATGTTGTTCCTGAAGTAAATAACATTATGCTCATTTCTGTCGGATTTATTTTGGCATCTAAAAATTCTCTATTTCCTTCTTTTATAAGTTTTTTGCCATTTTCAATTAATTCTTTTTGTGAATATATTCCTTCAGCATTATGTTCAATATCCATTGAGATTAAATGTTTTAATTTATTTTTATGACTATATCTTATTTTTTCAATTGATTTTGCATATTTTTCTGAATAAAATATTGCTTCTATTTCTGATCTTTCTATTAATACTTCCAATTCATTTTCTGGTAATGATTTGTCTAATGGTACAACTATTCCTGTTCCACATACAACTGATAAATATGCAATTTCCCATTCATATCTATTTTCTCCAATAACAGCAATTCTCTTATTTTTTAATCCTAGGTCTATTAGTGCTGTTCCTAAACCATCTACCATATCTCTTACTTCTTTATGTGTGAATGTTTTATATTTTCCTTCTCCAATTTTTATTTTATATGCTGGTCTCTCACCATATAATTTTTTTGTTTTATTTAACATGTCTTTTAAGTCAGTTATTTCTAAGTAGCTATATATTCTTTCGTTCATAAATGATTATCCTTTCTGAATCTTAACTTTTAACATAGCTATTTATATCATAAATTTTTTTTTAAGTCTTTAGACTGAAAGGTCAGTACAAAGTAGTTTTGAAAACCAGATATACTTTTTAGATGTTCCTTAAAGTTCATTCTCAACCTAAAATAAAGCAGGGTACAAGTTCTGTATCCTGCTTTGTTAATTAAAATAAAGTTGTTTTTATTTTCTTTATTAGATAATGACTTCCTCCAAGTGACCTAGCATTTTCTACCATACTTATTACTAATAATTGATTATCATTTGCATCTGCTGTAAAGCAGTCAAACCAGCCTAGTACATCTGCCTCTGCATCTTTTGAAGCTTTTAATTCTGCCGTCCCTGTTTTTCCAGCAATTGTTCTACCAGAAACTCTCATATCAGTTGCTGTTCCTTCAGGATTTTCAACAACTTGTATTAAATCATCTTTAATTATATTAGCTGCTTCTTTTGTAAAGGCTCCTTCTACTAAATATTCTACACTATTATCTGTTTTAGATTCTATGTATGGTTTTACCATATTTCCATCATTTGCAAAGGCAGAATATATTGAAGCCATATGTATTGGATTAACAAGTACCTCTCCTTGACCATATCCACTATCTGCAAGCGTTTTTTCAGATGTTATGTTTCCACTATTTGAATATTGAGATTTTGCTGTATTCAGTACAAAGTCTATACTTTCTCCAAATTTTATTTTATCAAGTCCGCTTGTAAAATTGTTTTTTCCAATTTGTAATGCTGCTTGTGCAAAATATATATTGTCAGAATGTATTAATGCATTCCTTAAATTCTTAGGTCCACTATAAGCTGTTAAAGTTGTTATATCATATTCTCCCCATCCATCTTTTTTCCAACTTAAGCCAGTATATGAAAATGTATCATCTACACTTAATGAGCCTGATGTTAATCCTATGGCTCCTGTTAATGGTTTAAAAGTTGAACCAGGACAATAGCTTTGTAAGTATCTTGCAATCATTGGATTTTCTGTATTATCTTTTATCTCATTCCACTCACTAGTAGTCATTCCTAAAACAAATTTATTTGGATCATATGAAGGTGTACTAACTAATGCTAAAAGTGCACCTGTGTTTGGATGCATTACAACAAAAAATCCTGCATCATTTTTTAATTCATTATATAATTTTTCTTGAATATTTGAATCTATTGTTAAAGTTATATTTTCACCATTTTTAACTTCTATTTCAGCAATGTCAGCTTTTTTACTTCCATCTTCACTTTCTACGTAAATTTCTATTCCGTCTGTTCCTCTTAATCTATCTTCATAGATTTTTTCTAGTCCTGCTTTTCCTATAAAGCTTGTACTTGTGTATCCTTTATCAGGATTATTTTCTATATCTTCAGCTGTTGCTGTTTGAACATACCCAATTAATTGTGCAGCAGCTTCTCCTAATGGATATGTTCTTGTTGTAGTTGAAGTTATTTTTACTCCTGGTATTTGAAGTAATTTTTCTTTTAACTCTGTTTCTGATTTAGAAACTTTTTTTATTGGTACAAATGAATCATCTTTTACCCAAGAAGCTGATAATGTTTTGTTTATTGAGTCAACTGAAACACCTAGCAAATTAGCGATTTGCTCTATATTTGCATCTTTATTTTCTCCAAGTTTTCCAGGTACAATTCCTATTGATGATACTTCACCTAAACCTGCTAGCAAATTACCATTTTTATCATATATGTTTCCTCTAGATGCTGATATTGTTTTAAGTCTTACTTTGTCTGTACTTGCTAATTGAGGAAAAATTAAACTTGAGCTCCAATTAATTAAATATCCCTTTTCACTATCTTTTGAAAGTCTTACTACATTTGTAAAATCTACATTTCCAGCTATTGTATTCATTGAGCTATTATAATTTATTTTTGTGGTAGAAGAATTCTCTTCTTCTACATTTGTTATTTCTACTTTCATATCTGACATATCTATTCCTTCATAGATATTTTTGTTTCTTGAAATAAAGTCTTCTTGTGATATTTGCTGTTTAGATTCTTCTGTTAACATTTGATACATTTCTTCATATTTTTGTTCATTTATGCATGATATATATTTATTCCAAATATCTTCTGGATTTATTTTTGGCTTATTAAGTATTGTATATGCTACATATCCTCCACATATAATGATTAATATTAAGATTATTGCTACTATTGCTATTACGATTTTTTTCTTCATTTTTTACAATAAATGTTAACTTTTGTCTGTTAACATCTTCTCCTTTCTTAAATATTAAATTTCAAGAGTTTTCTTTAAATAATATGTTTTTATTATAGCACATATTAATATTATATATCAATTTTTAATAGTTATTTTTAAAAATTTTTTTCTTTCATCCAGTTAACTCTTTCTTCATGTAATCTATTCCCAAATTGAATTCCCGGCTTTAATCTGTATTTATTTTGAATATATTTTCCATTCACTTCTTTTAGGCATTGCTTTCCTATTTTTTCAAAATTAATATTATCTATATTTTCCTCTCTTCCACCACTTGTCTTATCTGCTATAACAACTATTTGTAATCCATCTAACCCTAATAAAGATTTGTCGACTCTTTCTATAAACTCTACCTTTTTCGCTGGATTCATTTTATAAAAAATTCCACCTCTCATATGTTCTATGCATGCTGTTTTACCACATTTTATCCAGTCTTTTGGAGCACTTATTTTGTTTCCTAATCTTACAACTAGTTCTACTCCTCTTACTTCATGCCCATAATGATGAGGATATTGTTCTTTTGGAGTTGCTCCTTTTCCTAAATCATGTACTAATGCCGAAAATCTAATTTCTAGTTTTCTTTCTTCTCCAAATTTTTTTGTCAAATCTGCTACCTTATCTAATACTAGCATTGTGTGATTATAAGCATCTCCTTCTGGATGAAATTTTACTGGTTGCTCTACTCCTATTAAATCTTTTATTTCTTTAAAATGAATATCTAATACATCTGCCTGTTTCAATACCACAAAAAAGATTGAGGGTTTTTCTGAATTTAAGGCTTCCTTTAGTTCTGTAAAAACTCTTTCTTTAGATAATGTATTTAATTCATTTTTTAATTCATTCATTTGAGTTATGGTTTCCTGTTCTACTGTGAATTGTAATTGTGCAGCAAACCTTGCTACTCTATATACTCTAAGAGGGTCTTCTTTAAATGCTTTTGTTGTTGCTTTTATTATTTTGTTTTTTAAATCTTCTATACCATTGAATGGATCTATTATTTTTCCTGTTAGCACTTCTTTTGCTATTGCATTTATGGTAATATCTCTTCTAGCTAAATCTTCTTCTATTGTAATATTAGGATTAGTGGTTATTTCAAATTCTTTATGCCCTTTTCCTTGTTTTGACTCAGTTCTTGCCATTGCAAACTCTTTTCCGTCTATGTCAAATACAGCAAATGATTTGCCTCTTATGTGTGCATCTGGAAATAGTTCTTGAAACTCTTCAGAAGTAAGCCCTGTTACACAATAATCCTCATCATGTGTTTGTTTGCCTAATAATTCATCTCTTATAGCTCCACCAACTAAATAAAGATTTCCACCTGCATTCTTTATTTTATTTGCAATTTCTTTCATATGTTTTCCCTCCCTTTTGGTTGTCATTGGGGACGGTTCTCAGTGACAACTTTTGAATTGTCATTGAGAACCGTCCCCAATGACAATTTTCCAGCTCTTGTTATGCTATTAAAACCATATTTTTGTTTCAGAGAATCAACAACTTCATCAATTTTATCTTGTTTTTCATTATCTTGCTCTCCAAAAAGCGAAAGTTGTTTCTCATTTTTTTCTATTAAATTATCTACTCTCATTCCTATTAATCTTATTGGAGTTCCTATTTTGTACATTTCATGTAATAAAACTTTTGCTTCTGCATAAATAAATTTTGTATTTGATGTTGCCTCACTTAATTTTCTTTGATGTGATTTATCTTTAAAATCTTTAGTTCGTAATTGAACATTTACTACATTTGCAAGCATATTATATTTTCTTAAACGATATGTTACTTGTTCAGTTAAAACTAGCAATATTTCTTCTAACTTAGTTATATCATTAACATCTACTGCTAAAGTTGTTGAGTTTCCAATTCCTTTAGGTTTTTCAAATTTGTATTGAACCTCTGAATTATCTATACCATTTGCATATTCCCACCTCATAAGACCATGTTTTCCAAATTTTTTTACTAATAATTCTTTATCTGTTTGTGCTAACTGGCCTATTGTTTTTATCCTCATATTATATAATTTTGGAATTGTTTTTCGTCCTAGCATGAAAAGTTCAGATGTTGGTAATGGCCACATTTTAGTTTTTATTTCTTCTTCAAACAATGTATGAACTCTGTCTGGCTTCGTAAAATCTGAAGCCATTTTTGCTAGTAACTTATTGTGTGCTACACCAACATTTACTGTAAAACCTAATTCACTTTTTACTCTTTTATTTATTTCATATGCTTTATTTAATAATGTGTCTCCTATTAAATAATCTGACATATCCAAAAAACATTCATCTATACTAAACCTCTCAATTTTATCTGTATATTGTAGCAATAATTTATATAGTTTATTTGAATTTTCTTTGTACAATTTAAAATTTACAGGATATACTCTAATTCCTGGGCATTTCATTCTAGCCTGATATAAAGTTTCGCCTGTTGATATACCAAACATTTTTGCTTTTGGACTTTTTGCTAAAACAATTCCAGATCTTTTGGTTTCATCTCCACCTATCACAGCAGGAATTTCTCTTATATCTATTTTACTTCCTTTTCTTAACATTTCTACTGCTGTCCAACTTAAAAATGCATTGTTTACATCTACATGTAATATTTGTCTCTCCATAATATCACCACTTATGATATATATTATCAAGCATAAGTTCTCGTGTCAAGTAGTGTCTTCTTTTTTATGAAAACAAATAAGAAAATCTTTGATTATCTATAATTTGTTCTCACCCGATTTGAGTTTTCTACTGTAAATAGAAAATTTCAAAAGGCAATCGATTGAAGCTTTTCATATAATAGGAAAGTTATATTTTTATATTATATTAAAAAAAAGAATTAATTACATTTATTGTAACTAATTCTTTTCTAATTTATACATTATTTTGCATAATCTACTACCCTAGTTTCTCTGATAACATTAACCTTAATTTGTCCTGGATAATCCATTTCATCTTCAATTTTCTTAGAAATATCTCTTGCAAGTAAAGTCATTTTATCATCTGAAATCTTGTCTGGTTTAACCAAAATTCTTACTTCTCTACCTGCTTGAATTGCAAATGATTTTTCTACTCCATCAAAGGAATCAGCAATTGATTCTAGATTTTCAAGTCTCTTTATGTAAGCTTCTAGTGTCTCTCTTCTTGCTCCAGGTCTTGATGCTGATATTGCATCTGCAGCTTGTACTAAAACAGCTTCTAATGTCTCTGGTTCAACATCTCCATGATGTGCTTCTACAGCATTTATTACTAGTGGATTTTCCTTGAATTTCTTCAATACATCTACACCAATTTGAACATGTGTACCTTCCATGTCATGGTCTAAAGCTTTTCCAATATCATGTAATAATCCTGCTCTACGTGCAAGTTTTTCATCTAGTCCAAGTTCTTCTGCCATTATTTTTGCTAAGTTTGAAACCTCTATTGAATGATTTAGTACATTTTGTCCATAACTTGTTCTATATTTTAGTTTTCCTATTAATTTTACAAGCTCTGGATTTAGTCCTATTACTCCAGTTTCTAATACTGCTCTTTCTCCTTCAGATTTGATAGTATCTGCTAATTCTTCTTTAGCTTTTTCTACCATTTCTTCGATTTTTGCTGGATGAATTCTTCCATCATCAATTAATTTTTCAAGAGCTATCCTTGCTACTTCTCTTCTTAATGGATCAAAACCTGATAAGATTACTGCTTCAGGTGTATCGTCTATTATTAGATCTATCCCTGTTAATGTTTCTAATGCTTTAATATTTCTACCTTCTCTACCTATTATTCTTCCTTTTATCTCATCAGATGGAAGTGGTACTATTGATACAGTAGTTTCTGCAGAGTGGTTTGCTGCACATTTTTGTATTGCATAACTTATTACTTCTTTAGCATTTTTTCCAGCTTCTTCTTTTGCTTTTTGCTCTGATTCTCTAATTAATGCAGCTTTTTCAGATGTTAACTCTTGTTCTACTGAGTCTAATAGTTGTTTTTTTGCTTCCTCTTGAGTAAGTTTTGCAACTTCTTGAAGAACTTCCATTTGTTTTGAATATAGTTCCTCTACTTCTTTCCTTCTGTCTTTGATTGATTGTTCTTCAATTTCTAGTTCTTTTTCTCTCTTTTCAAAATTGTCTGAACGTTTTTCTAAGTTTTCTTCTTTTTGGATAATTCTACTTTCTTGTTTCTGAATTTCGCCTCTTCTTTCTTTAATCTCTTGGTCTAATTCGGCTCTAGCACTTAAAATTTCTTCTTTAGCTTTAAAAACTTTTTCTTTTTTCAAATTTTCTGCTTCTATTTTGGCTAAATCTACTAGTCTTTTGGCTTCTTCTTCTGCTCCGTTTATTTTGCTTTCGGCAATTTTTTTCCTAATTATAAAACCTACTAGTATTCCTATTACTAATGAGATTAAGACAGCGGCTACTATGATTAAAATATTATCCATAATCATACACCTCTTTCTTATTTAATTTTCAATGTTCGAATAAATATATGTTTTTTAATTAATTTTTAATATATTTTTTCAACCTATTATATTTTATAATTATTATTGTTAACTGTCAAGAGTTTTTATAATATTTCTGCAAATTGCCTTATTAATTTATTACCTTTATAAAAACAAAAAATAAACCTAGTTATTAGAATTTAATAATTAGATTTATTTTAAATATAATGTTTATAATGTTATAAAACATAAGAAACTTTTATATTTCACTAATCAGCCATTTCTTCTTTTACTGCAACCATTAATTCATTATCTGGAACCGTAGTTGTAAGACCTTTATATGTATATTTTGCACCTGTAAAATATACTTGATAATGCATATTTTCGAATTTATTTTTTGCAAGCTCTAAGAATTTATTTGTATCTTCTTCTGTTAAATTACATTTTATCCTCAATTCAAAAAAAGAAAATATTACAATATCTTCACTATTTCTAATTTTATCTTCTATATATTCATTCACAAATTCCAATGTCATAAATACCACTTCCTCCTAAAATCTAATACATTATAACATATTTTTTTATTTTTGGAACAATTTTTTTAAAATTTTTTTATTTAATATACAACAAGCTATTTATAAATTAATATTTTGCAGGACAAGACCAGGATTGTTATACTCTAGCTATGTTTTGTCCAAAAAATATTAATCTATAACCACTCCTCATTAACCCTCATATAAATCCTTTTAAAAATCTGAATCAATAATGCATAAATAAAAAGCAATACAAAAATCCATAGCAAATATATAGCAGGTAATTTACTCAAATCAAATACTGTTGCAATATTTGTAAAAGTAATTATCAGAGTTATTATTGTAATTGCAAAAGTTGAAACTAATAGATGCTTTGAAGATTTGCTCTTTATAAATGGTGTTTTATGAGTTCTAAACATATGAATAATTAAAGTTTGTGATATTATACCAAAAGCAAACCAACCTGTTTGAAACAATGTTGCTTTTTCAACCGAATCAAATTTTAAAACAAACCATAAAACCAAAAAACATAATATATCTAATACTGTACTAATTGTTCCAAATACAAACATAAATTTTTTTATTCCTACCGTATTCCATTGTTTTGGCTTTTCCAAATATTCCGAATCTACATTATCAAATGGCATTCCTATTTGTGCAAAATCGCATAAAAGATTTTGTATTAAAATATGAATTGGAAGTAATGGCAAAAATGGTAAAAATATGCTTGCAATTATTACAGACATCATATTTCCAAAATTTCCACTTGTAGCCATTTTGATATATTTTAGAATATTTGTAAAAGTTTTTCTACCATTTATTACTCCCTCTTCTAACACATTTAAATCTTTTTCTAAAAGAATAATATCAGCCGTTTCTTTTGCAATATCTACCGCTGTATCTACTGAAATTCCTACATCTGCCTGTTTTAAAGGTGGGCTATCATTAATCCCATCACCCATATAACCAACAGTATTTCCATTTTCTTGATATATTCTAACTACTCTCTGTTTTTGAAAAGGAGATAATTTTGAATATAAATGACATTTTGGGGTTATTTCTTTTAACTCTTCATCTGTCATATTTTCTATATCTTTTCCAGTTAATCTATTTTCAATAGGAATTCCAACTCGATTACATACATTTAAAGCTACTCCTTCACTATCTCCTGTTAAAACCACAGTATCAACGCCATGTTTTTTTAATGCTGATATTGCTTGTTTTGCACTTGCTTTTGGCGGATCTAAAAATCCTACAAAGCCTATTAGTACCATATTTGACTCGTCTTGAACCCCAAATGTTTCTACTCCATGAATTTCATTTTTTTGGGCAACTGCAAGTACTCTTAACCCTTCTGCATTATATTTTTCATATACACTATATGCTCTTTTTCTAGCTTCTTCAGTCATTTCTTTAGCTTGTCCATCTATATCTATAAATGAACAAATAGACATTACTTCATCAACAGCTCCTTTAGTAATTAATTGTCTTTTTCCATTTTCATCTCTTAAAACAACACTCATTCTTCTCCTTGAAAAATCAAATGGAATTTCATCTTCTCTTACATATTTTTCTTTTAAAATATTTAGTTTTTCTTTTTCTGCTCTAGAAATAATTGCAACATCTATCAAATTTTTTAGTCCAGTCTGAAAATAGCTATTTAAAAAAGCATGTTTTAAAATTCTTATATTCTCATTTCCAACTACATCCATATACTTTTCAAGCACGATCTCGTCTTCTGTTAATGTTCCAGTTTTATCTGTACATAAAATATTCATTTGACCAAAAGTTTGTATTGAATTTAATCTCTTAACAATTGTCTTCTTTTTTGACATTTCTACAGCACCTTTTGCCAATGTAGATGTCATTATAACTGGCAACATTTCTGGAGTTAACCCAACAGCGATTGTTATAGCAAATAGTAGTGATTCCCACCAATCTCCCTTTGTCACTATGTTTACAATTAAAATAATCGGAATCATTACTACCATAAATTTAATTAATAGTTTACTAACATCATCTACTCCTTTTTCAAAACTGTTTTTTTCATTTACACTATATAATGATTTTGCCATATTTCCAAAATAAGTATTATTTCCTGTTGAAAGTACTATTGCTGTTGCAGAACCACTTACAATGTTTGTTCCCATAAATCCTATATTTGAAAGTTCTGTTACTTCGTCACTTCCCTTTAATACAGAGAATTTTTCAACAGGGTTTGATTCTCCTGTTAGTGATGCTTGATCTATAAATAAGTCTTTTGTTTCTAGAAACCTTACATCCCCTGGCATCATATCTCCTGATGATAACTTGACTATGTCTCCTGGAACAATGTTCTCTACATCTTCTATTGTTTGTACTTCATCTCTTATTACATCTATCTTGTTTAAAATCATACTTTGTAACTTTTTTGCAGCTTTATCAGATTTGGCTTGTTCTACAAAAGATATAGTAGCAGAAACAAGTATTGTGCTTATTATTAAGATAAATGTTGAATAATCACTTGGTTTTGTAATTATTACATCTGTTACAAATGTAACAAGTGCAACTAAAATTAACACTATATTAAAAGGATTTATAAATGCCTCTTTTAATCTATGCCATATAGTGTTATTATTTTTTACATCAATCGTGTTTTTACCATATTCCTCTAATCTTTCTTCCAAGTCTACTATGCTTATTCCTGCTTCTGAAGTATTATATTCTTTGAATAATTCTTCTTTTTTTAATTTGCTGTACCTTTTTAAGCTTTTTTCTAAATCTTTTTGCTTTTCTAAATTTTGTTTCATTTTTCCCCCTTTCAAAATACAGATTTAAAATCTAGTATATCATCAACAAGTGGAAATATCTTAACAAACTTTATTTTACCTTATAAAATATAATATTATACTAAATTTTTCTTCTTGCAATTAAAGCTTTAATTTTTATTCCTTGATTACTAAACATTTTTTCATGTTCGGTTTCAATATTATTCTCCCAAATTGGTTCTTCATGTAAGTCATATGTTTTAGCAATTATATCAAAGCCAGATTCCTCAAAATACCCTAAACTCCCATTAAATAAATCATCATCATCTGTTTTAAAATAAATTTCTCCATCTTTTGCTAAAAAAGTTTTGTATTTTTCTAATTGTCTTGTATGAGTTAATCTCTTCTTTCTATGTTTTCCCTTTGGCCAAGGGTTGCAAAAATTTATATATATTCTTTGTATATTATCTTGTTCACCTAAAATTAACATTATTCTTTCTATATCGAATCTTGTTAAAATAACATTATCTACTTCTTTATTAAGTTCTTGATAAACTTGTTCAATATTTCTTTTAGCTAAACCAAGCATTGCATCAACTAAATCTATTGCAATATAATTTATGTTAGGGTTTTGAACTGCAATTTGTGATATAAAGTGACCCTTACCACAGCCTAATTCTAAATGTATAGGATTTTCTTTATTTTTAAATTCATTTATCCATCTATTTTTTAATTCTTCTGGATTATCTCTATAAAATGTACTTGCTTCTAATTCTGGTCTAGCCCAAGGTTTAAATCTGATTCTCATTAAAATTCTCCATTCTAATACAATATTTCTCATATAAATCTTTTATATTTTTTTTCGTTAATATTTTATCAATTCCACTTTCACTAATTTCTGTAAACACAGCTCTTAAAAAGTTATCTATATGTGGATTTATTAAATTTTTTCTCTCTACATTCATATAATAATCTAATTGTGTATGATTAGTCCACTTTTTCCCATTATACACCATTCCAGCAGCTAATTGGTCACATACCATCTCTGCTGCATATTTGTATGGCATTATTACTGTTTTGTCAGGAATAGATAAATCTGTCCAGTATTGATAATGATGCTTGTTTCTTCCTTTATGATGAAGCCATGCTTCAGAATATCCTTTTTCTGCCTTGCAAACTGTAATAGGACTTTTATGTCCATTATAATATTTTATACTTTCAAAAAATTCTATAGGAGAAAATTTTGACCAATCATGCATAAATCCTCTCCATGGTTGCCCTATTTTACAACACAATTTAAATACCACCCATTTGTGATTCATTACTAATTTCATATGTTTAAATACATTTGATATTTTCAATTTTATATTCCTTTCTTTCTAAAAAACCTAATAATTTTTTATTAGTCCTACCATTATCTATTTTTCTTGACTATTCAACAACAAAATTGTATAATTTTTTCATAGAAAAGTCAATGCTAATGTTACTATTTTGAAGTATTAGAGGTGAAATTTTTTCATGATATTAGAATATATAGTTAGTGATAAAAAGTATAAAGATATTAATCAAATTTTAAAACAAGAATTTAAAATTTCAGCTAGATTATTACATAAACTTATTATAGCAAAACATGTTATGCTAAATAAAACTATAGTTGATACACGTTCTCTTGTAACCATTGGTGATGTTATACATGTGAACTTAGATTTTGAAGAAGAAAGTGATAATATCATTTCTACAGAAATGAAACTAAATATTATTTTTGAAGATGATGCTTTACTTATCTTGAATAAGCCTGCTGGAATTGCAGTTCATCCATCTGTTTTACATTATAAAGATAGTCTTTCTAATGGAGTTAAATTTTATTTTGAGAGTATTGGGCTAAAGCGTAAAATTCGCCCTGTAAATAGGCTAGATTTAAATACTTCTGGGCTAATTATTTTTGCAAAAAATGAATATGTTCAAGAATGTCTAATTCAGCAAATGAATAAACATGTATTTGAAAAAGAATATATTGCAATTGTTTTAGGAAAGTTTGATGATAAAACTGGAACTATTGACTTACCTATTGCTCGTAAAGAAAATAGTATTATAGAAAGATGTATTTCATCAAATGGTCAAGAAGCAATTACTGATTATGAAGTTTTAAAAGAATTAAATATTAAGTCTACTTATTTTTCTGTTGTTAAGTGTAAATTAAAAACTGGCAGAACTCACCAAATTCGTATTCACATGTCTTCAATAGGACATCCTTTGCTTGGAGATACTATGTATGGTGTAGCTTCTGACTTAATCAACAGACAATCTTTGCATAGTTATAAAATTTCTTTTATCCATCCCATACTTCATAAAAAACTTGAATTTGTTTGTGATTTGCCTGATGATATGAAACAAATAATTAAGGCAGATACAAGGTTTTCTGACATTTAATATATATATCAGAAAATCTTGTATCTGCTTTTTTTCTTATTTCTATATTTTATTATGTTTTTAAAATCAATTAATCAGTAATTTTAATGTATAAACTCATATTTTTAGCGTCCGCCACCGCCACCTCCGGCCACCGGCCTCCGCCGCCTCCACCGGAGAATCCGCCTCCAGCTCCACTACCAGAAGACCCAATTGCGGAATATACTGATGAATTAATACAATTACCAATATTTACAGAATTCATTATATATATGTATGAATAAGTATTAATTGTAGAATTCATATTTGTTATTTCAGGATATATTACTTTTAATTGTTTCAATACTTTTTCTGAAATTCCAAAAGCTGTTGCAAATACTAAATATTTTTCCCAAACAACAAGTGCAGGTACTTCTTTATCTTTTAATAATGAAAAATCTTCCATATATTTTTTAAATGCTTTCCATTTTTCTTTTTCATCTACTCCTTTTTGAGATAACACATTAATATTTGCAGAGATTATGGCAGTCATAACAGCATTTATAATTAATGTTGCTAATAAAATTAAAATTACCACTAATAAAAACAGACTTGGAGTTGCTCCATAAAGGCCAAGAAACACAGGAATTGCAAAACATGCAAACAGTATATAAGCAATACAAGCTATACCATATCTATTTTTTGTTTTATAATTATCTTCTATAAAATTTCCGTTTTTGGTTTCTTGTGTCTCCAATATAGTTTCTAATTTTTCATTTAATTTTTGTACTTTTGAAGGATGTTTTTCAAGATATTTTGTTATGTCTTTCGTTGTCAATTCATTATTTTCTCCTGCGACTTCTCTTAAAAAGTCCAATGTCAACTTTTCATCATCTTTTAACTCTTCTACTGATTTATTATTTCCAAAAGTAATTTTAACTGCGTCAGATTTTATAACTTCACCATCTTCTATTACTTCAAGAGTAATATATTTCTTTAGGCATAAATCTAATATATTTGCAGAAAAACTTGATGTAAATGAATCATTAAAACCTGAAGAAAGTACAAATAGTGCTTCTGCTGGTGTTGCATCTTCATATGGCAATTCTCTAAAGTATTTTAGTATAGTTGATGGAGTAAACTTTTTTTCCATTGTTATTAATTTTCTTATGTTTTTAAATATATTCATTCCAAATAATAATGTAATTACCATTGCAATTATTGCAAATATATTTCCGATATTTTTCTTCAGTTCTCTTCTAGCATTTGCTTCTTGTGCCCACTTAGTTTCCTCTTGCAAAACTGTGTCTAAAATATTATAATCATACTGTCTTCCAGTTGATGTTATCATATCAAGTGGGAATAAACTTCTTACTTCTACATAGTTTCCGCCAGAATAGTTTTTTATCGTAAATTCAATTTTATTTAAATCTGTTACAAATATTTCTCCATTTAAATCACGCGTATGTCCCCAAACAAGTATATCTTCTTCACTTTCTGCATTTTGAGGCAAATTTATTGTACCATTAATTTTTTTTGCATTTATTTCAAAATTATCTCCAACAAATTGCCAATAAATTTCAGCATAATCATTGTATTTTGCAATTACATCTCTTACTGTGTATGATATTTGATAAACTCTTGTGTCTGAATCATCATCTAAGCCAACTCCCCAAGCAATTTCAAACATTCCTTCTGAGTTTTCTAATGCATAATAGCAATCTTTTGTTACATGATACATTTCTGTGTCTATTTGTGAAAGTTCTATATTTTTGCCATCAATTATTTCTGAGACTGTTACATTATTTATTTCAGAATATTTTGAAGAATCTTTCTTAAATGTTTTAAATAATGTGTTTGTTTCTGAAATATAAATATTCCATGTTTCTGTTACATCCATACTTCCGTCTTCATTTATTTGTGCATTAAAATCTAATTCATTCAAATCTAA
>CALYBE010000020.1 GCA_944393735.1 uncultured Clostridia bacterium | reverse complement strand
AGAAGTAGAGGTTTATGGCTGTTTTATATTATGCCCCTATCTCTTTTTGCACAAAACTTTGATTTTGTGCAATGTTGCACTAACAGAAAACAAAGGGCTCTTTGTTTCCCTACCTCAAAACCGTTGTTATATTTATGTTTGTATAGCCTTTTCTAACAAGTTCTAAAAATATTTTATGTATTTCCGTGAAACTATCACGACGACAATAAAAACAATTATTATCAAGATTTTTTATATAAAACATTTAAACACTTCCAGATTATATTTATTTTAAAAATATAATATTATCACTTTTATTATTTTACTTTTTATTAGCAACAGCACTGCCATATTTTGACCATAGATTTTAATAATTATTGTTATATCTGTTTCTTCAAATTTTCATATATTGATTTTAAACTGATTTCATTTAAATATTATACTCCTATCTTCCCTTTCCTAATCTTGTAATTTTGTTTTTTCACTATATTATTAATATTAACAAAAGATTTATATATTTTTTATCCAAAATTAAGTTGCATACATAATCTAACATATGTTATAATTAATTTATAATAAAAAAAGGGGAAAATGTGATATGAGTAAAAAAAGAAAAATAATTATAGAATTAATTGTTGCATTACTTATAATAGTGTTTATTTTGATTATTTCAATAATACATTTAAAAAATAAATCTGTAGACTCTAATTCAATTGATATTAATGTTAATGAAACTACTGCCGAAAGACACATAATTGATGATGATGGATATAAATTTTTTGATAATGCTGTTGTAATATGTTTTAAAAGTGATATAGAAGAATCTAAATGCAAAGAAATTATTAATGAAATAGACAACGAAGCAATAGTTAATACGAGTTTAGCGGATATTAATATATATCATATTGTTGTAAGTCATAGTTTTACTAAATTCTCAGAAATAGAGCAATATTGTAAAATGTTACAAGAACAATATAGTGAAGAAATTGAACTTGTAACTCCAGATATGATAATTGAAGGAGGCCCAGATTAAAAAAGCAATGCCTATCTGTTTTATTTTTTAGAATGAAAACTTGAATTTAGAGAGCAAATCTTTATAGGATTTACTCTCTCATATTTAACCATAATAACATGTATACAATTATTGTTATTTTAAATTATATCGAAATTACTAAATTTATTGTTTATCACTTGCAACTAATACATCTGAATTGTCAACTTTTAATGCAAAATATGGTTTTTCTTTATCATCTTCTTTTAAATACAAAATAAAATCATCATCAAATATAAATTCTCTATTTGTATTTGAAACACTTTGCTTTAAAGCATCAATCAAGGCTTCGCTCTTTACACTACCACCATAATTATTTAATTCAAAATCAATTGTTTGTAAAGCTTGTCTAATATACCATTGAGTTCCTTTAATAAATCTTCCACATAATTCATCATAATTAATTTCATCTTGAACTTTTATAAATGGAATCATTAATACATCATTTTCGTCCCAGGTTTTATTTCCTGTATAATTATTACTTTTTTCAATCATTTCATTATAATTGTCATCAAAACTCTTACCATCACCAGTTGTTCTATATAAATAGACCTCTTCCCCCTCTTTTGTTTTTAATTTAATTGCAAAATCGGTTTTTGAGTTATAAAATAAAATATCAACATTTTTACTTGCACTTTGTTCTGTATCTGGTTCTATTCCAAAATATTTTACTTTTTCTTGAGAATCTTTAAAAGTTGCATCATCTAAAGTCGGGAATTTTTCTAAATAGTTAAATTCTTTCTTTAACATACAATATAAAACATATCCGTATGGATTGTCCCATTCAACTTTATCTAAAATTTTACTGTTTTCATTAAACTTTTCTTTAATACCCTTTTCAATTTCTGTTTTTAATTCTGTTGTAGCCAAACCTTGTTTTTTATAATATGAATTAGGATTCAATTGATCTTCAGTAAAAGATTGTTTATTAAGTTCATCTACTAAACTTGATGATCCATCTTCAAATTCAATTTTTCCTCCAATAACATCATTCATAAAATCATTCCATACTAGATTAAATGTTCCACACCATACTTTATTTGTGTCAATTTCTGATAAATTAGTTGTTGTCGTTGGAGTAATATTTGCTTTCCCTTTTAAATGGTTTAAAATCTTGTTACTAGCATAAACAATTCCTGTTGATAAAATTCCTATAATGATAATAATTGATAAAAATTTAACAACTTTATTTTCTTTCATTTCTACCACCTTCTCTTCAATTAATAATTTTCGTAGTTTGATTCTAGCTCTATGTAATAAATTTTTTATTTTTGATTCACTTTTATCCATAATTTTAGCAACTTCCTTATATGATAGATCTTCAATTATAGCTAAATAAATTACCATTTGGTAGTCTTCGTTCATCTTGCTTATAACTTTTTTTATTTTTTCTTGTCTTTCTTTTGAAAAAACGATATCTTCAAGTAAATTTTCTTCAACTACGACATTTTCAAAATTGTTTTCATAATTTATTTGCTTTTTTTCTTTTTTTAGATAGTTTAAAGCTCTTGATTTTGCGATTGTGTAAATAAAAGTTTTAAAGGAATATTTAAAATCATATACCTCTTTTTTAGAAAGAATGTAAAGTACTACTTCCTGATAAATATCTTCAGATATATCTTCATTTTTTACATATTTGAAAATGAAATAAATTAAATTGTTTTTGTGTTTGTTCATGAGTATCCCAAATGCATCATTGTTTCCATCTAAAAATTTTTCGTATAATACTTTATCTTCTTCACATTCGTTTTTTAATGATATCATTTTGTAACCTCACATTTCTTTCAATATAAATAATTATTTATTACACTAATTATACAATATAAAGCAAAAAAAGTTTTCTAAAACAATGAATGTTTTTAGAAATTATTTTCTATTATAAATTTTAATACAAATACAAAAATCCCAGTAAACCATCACCTTTTCAGGTTTACTGGGAATTCTCAGATTTCAGGCACAATAAATTTGCTAAGGATTTCTTTTTGAACTTTAGAGAAACCAAGGCTTCTTTTTTCTTTAAAAGCGATTCTCAATGTAGTATCAAAGAAAACATAATTACGTCTATATATTTCATCTACAATTTTTTCAGTTAAAATACCAATTTTCTTAGTTTTTTCATCCTTATTTAACTCTTTTTCTTCCTCATGTGTATCATAAAATCTAATTGCATAAACACGTGCATAAATAATAATAATACACTGTAAAAAAGAGTCTATTCCTTCTTGTGTTATTCCTCCATCATCAAAGCTAAAATGTTGCATCAAATATTCAATATCAGATTCAACACTTCTCGTCATACAAGTTGCATTAGTGTATGGAACCCACCGGATTTTTTCCATACTCATTTTTCTCCCTCCTAAATTATTATGAATGTGATTAAGACTTTTACAAAATAAAAAGGGATGTCAACTACATTTGACACCCATATTTTATCATATAAAAATATTTTTTTCAACAAGTCTTGTTATTTATTAATTTGATTTTGTGCTTATTTTAATATATTCATTTAGAAATATTTGTTATTTAATTTTTGTAACTTTTTAAATAAGAATCCATTTTTATTAGAAATTCTTCATTATTTTTAGTTTGAATCATTTGAGAAATAATTTGTTCTGTAACATCAGCAACAGGTAAATTATTTAAGGCTTTTCTTAATGCAAATACTGTCTCTAATTCTGGTTTTGTTAATAATAAATCTTCTCTTCTTGTTCCAGATTTATTTATATCTATTGCAGGGAAAATACGTTTTTCAGACAATTTTCTGTCTAAGTGTACTTCCATATTACCTGTTCCTTTAAATTCTTCAAATATAACATCATCCATTCTACTTCCTGTTTCAACTAATGCAGTTGCAAGTATTGTTAAACTTCCGCCGTTTTCAATATTTCTAGCTGCTCCAAAGAATTTCTTTGGTTTATGTAAAGCTGCTGGATCAAGACCACCAGATAATGTTTTCCCTGATGATGGCATTACTAAATTATATGCACGTGCTAATCTTGTAATGCTATCTAATAAAATTACAACATCTTTATTATGTTCTACTATTCTTTTTGCTCTTTCTAATACCATTTCTGCAACTTTTACATGATGTTCAGACATTTCATCAAATGTTGAAAATATAACTTGTCCTTTAATAGAACGTTTCATGTCTGTTACTTCTTCAGGTCTTTCATCTATTAGAAGTACAATTAGCTCAACTTCAGGATTATTTGTTGAAATACTATTTGCAATCTTTTTAATTAATGTTGTCTTTCCTACTTTTGGTGGTGCAACTATCATTCCTCTTTGACCTTTTCCTATTGGAGAAATAAGGTCTATTATTCTCATTGCATATTCATTTGGTGTAGTTTCTAATTTAAGTCTTTCATTTGGATAAATTGGTATTAATTCATCAAATCTTTTCCTTTTTGCAGCTTTTTCAGGATGTTCACCATTTACTTCTCCAACAAATATTAATGAAGGGAATTTTTCTCCTTCTTTTGTTCTCGAAATACCTTTAATAATATCTCCTGTATCTAATTTAAATCTTCTTATTTGAATAGGTGATATATATACATCTTTTGGACTAGATAAATAATTATCTCCTCTTAAAAAGCCATAACCATCTGGTAAGACCTCTAAAATTCCTTCAACAATTTTATCATCATCATTTGTTACTTTATAATCTATTACAGAATCTTCAAAACCTTCTAATTGATCTTCATCATTTTCATCATATCTAATTTCATTGTCTTTTTTTTCTTCTTTTTTTTCATCTGACTTTTCTTCTTTCTTTTCTTCAACTTTTGGCTTTGAAGTTTCTTCAATTTGCTTTAATAAGGCTATTAATTCATCTTTTTTTAATTTTGAAATATTTTTTATATTATGCTCTTTAGCAAAATTTCTCAACTCTAATAATGTCATGTTGTCTAAGTCTAACATAACTACCTCCTATTTATATTATTATTTATTATTTTTTGGACTTTTGTTTTGATTAAATAAAATAAAAGATTCATTATCGCTTTTTGCGATTAAATTATTATATATTTACAATAAATAAATCCTTAAAACTTGAATGTTTTAAGGATTTACATGTTACTATCGATATAAACTCTTTCATTTGGTAAATACATTCCTAGTTTTTCACGTGCTAATTTTTCTATATATTCTAATTTAGCTGTATTTTGTTTTTCTTCTTCCAAATCTTCCTTGTTCTGATTTAATTCATCTTCTGCTACTTCTATTTTTGATGATAGTGATTTAATTTCATTTTTATATTGTGTTATATTTATTTGTTGCTTTATCAGTACTATTACCCATACAATAAAAGCTATTATAAACACTGGAAACAATAATTTATTCTTTTTCATATGTACTCTCCATTATTTTTTATAATATTACATATAATATGTAATTAACTATATATTATATATTCTCCATATCTTTCAAAATTCCTCTTTTTTATTTCTAAAAAATATAAAAAATTATTATTTTTTTAATTTTTGACTTTTGTCATTATTTTTTTTCTTGGTTTTTTTACGAATTTTGTAAAATTTTCAATTATCTGAGATATTGAATTAAAAATTTTTCTAAGAATATTTTTGACTAATTTTATTGGTATGTTGAAAAAATTATATAAAAATGTTAACGCTTTTTTTATTAGCAACATCAAAAAGGAGTCAATGCTTACAAATAAATTGCTTAATGTTAATGTATATATTAGAGCACCCATGATTATTCCAATTATCATAAATAATCGAATTTCACCATTATTAAAATACCATATGTTATATAAAATTAATATCCCTGCCAAAATCCAAAATAATATGTCTTCAATATAAGTTATTATATCTGCTGTTTTGAATGTTTTGCGTAACACTCTAAAAAAGTCAAATAAACAGCCTATAGCTACGCCTGTTAATGAGAATACTAGAAATAAATATGCTTGTTCTTGAGCCATAAAATTACCTTTCCTTTAAAATAAAATTTATTTAAATATTTTGCTTAATAATGTTCCACCTGAATTTTTATCTATATTTTTTTGACTATATGATAAACTAGATATTTCTCCCTCAATTATTACTTCTGCTGTGTCTAAACTAAGTTTATTAATTCTAATATTTTCACCTTTAACTGTTAATAGTCCTAATTCTGTGTCTACCATTACTACTTGGTCATCAAAACTTAATACATCATTTACTCCTGATACGCTTAATTTTTTTCTATTTTCTAATATCAAGTTTTGGATAATGTTTTGGTTTACATTAGTGTTTTTTCTCTCTTCAATCATAATTTAATCTCTCCTTTTAAACTAATTTAATCTCTTTCTTCAATGTGATTGCTAATTTTATTTAGCTTTTCTACCATAGATTTTCTATACTAAATTATAATATGCAAGGTTTGTCTTTTTTAGAACTTAGAAAATGAAATAAAAATTATATTATTCCAAATTCCTTGATATTCCTATCTTTCTATGATATAATATACACAAATTCGTTTTTGAAATTTCTATTGCATAGAATTATGAAAGAAGGTACTATAATGTCAAGTAAAAAATATACCCTTGAAACTGTCCAAAAAATGATTTCTCGGATTGATGAATTAAAGCGAAAGCTAATTCCTGAAATTAATTTCCAATTTAAAGAAGCCTATTCTAATAAGCAGCTTTTCTTAGAGGAATGGCATAATCAATGTAATCATGTGTTTTATCAATGTGTAATTGTAGGAGAATATCCCTTTACTAATGAAACCGAATATTATGAATGTAGCATTTGTGGTCTTCGCTTAGTTGGAAGCGAACATGTCGAATCTGTTGGTACTTTATATCGAAGTTACAATACACCTTATAATACTCCCGAAATTCCGGAAAATAGACTGACCGAAGTAGAATACTGGAAGAAACAATTACTTGTTTTAGATGAAAATCTTAAAGCATTGGAAAACAAGTTGATTTCTTTGGAAGAAGAATATGAAAATTTAGATGAAGAATTGATTCAAATTAGTGATTGCATAGATGAATACTTTGAATATTTCCGTTGCAAAGGAATTAAAGAGTGTGCATTTACTAAGGAATTAGAGTATTACAATCATAATGGTTAGCTGATTTGACGTTTAACCCCTGTAGGAAGATTTCCTACAGGAGTTTTTAAAAAGTTCACAAAAAATATCACAAAAGTCAAACAACTTTCGTGATATTCTACAAATGGCTTTTTCAATTACTATTATTTTAATCTTTCTTCAATACTTTTTAACATATCTTGATATTTTACAAGTTTAGCTTTCTCCTCATTTATTTTAGTTTCTGGAGCCTTATTTACAAATCCCGGATTAGATAGCATCTTACTTGCTCTTTCAATTTCAGATAATACTTTTTGCTTTTCTTCTTCAAGTCTTTTACGTTCTTGTTCTACATCAATTAATTCTTCAAAAGGAATATATACTTGAGTTCCATTTGATATAATAGAAATTGCATTACTAGGAATATTATCTTTATTTTCTTGAATAATTATTTCATTTGCAAATCCAAGTTTTTCAATAAATGATTTAGATTGCTCTATTTCATTTTTGTAT
The DNA here is from genome assembly GCA_944393735.1 of uncultured Clostridia bacterium. GTDB lineage: Bacteria > Bacillota > Clostridia > TANB77 > CAG-508 > CAG-269. The sequence continues at coordinate 10,050 of CALYBE010000020.1, read as the reverse complement.
TTTGTAGTTACAAAAATCAATTTTGATTTTTTACTTGGATGAACATTCATATTTGCTCTTATATTTCTAATTTGAATTACTATTTCTTTTATATTTTCTATAAAATCATTTTTTTCATCATAATTTACTCTTTTCTTTATTTCTGGCCATCTAGAAACCATCAAATCTTTTCCGTCAGAATTAAATAGTTTAGAATAAATTTCTGAAGTTACAAATGGCATAAATGGATGTAATAATTTTAAACTATTTCTTAAAACTGTATTTAATACAAAACATACTTGTGTTTTTTCTTTAATATCATTACTATATAATCTTGATTTTGCGATTTCTATATACCAATCACAAAATTCATTCCAAATAAAATTATAAATATTTTCCAATGCAATACCTAAATCATATTCGTTTATATTTTGAGTCACTGTTTTAATTAGATTGTCTAATTTATTAATAATCCATTTATCTTCTATTTTAAAAAACTCATCTTTATATTTTCCATCTTTGTCTGTAATTTGTTTTTCAAATTCAAGAATTTCTTCATCTGGTACTAAATTCATTGTTACTAATTTTGCAGCATTCCATAATTTATTAGCAAAATTTGAAGCTTGGTCTAATTTTTCAGGCATATATTTAATGTCATTTCCTGGTGAAATTCCAAGGATTAGAGAAAATCTTAATGCATCTGTACTATATTTTTCAATTACATCTAATGGATCAATTCCATTACCTAATGATTTTGACATTTTTCTTCCTTGGCTGTCTCTTACAATTCCATGTATTAATACATCACTAAATGGTTTTTCATTCATAACTTCTAAGCCTGAAAATATCATTCTTGCAACCCAGAAGAAAATTATATCATATCCAGTTACTAATACATTTGTAGGATAAAATGTTTTTAGGTCTTCTGCATCTTTATTTGGCCAACCTAGTGTTGAAAAAGGCCACAATGCTGAACTAAACCAAGTATCAAGTGAATCTTCATCTTGATGCAATTTGCTTAATCCACATTTTTCGCATTTTTCTGGAGCTGTTTTTGAAACATTAATATGTCCACATTCTTCACAATAATATGCAGGAATTCTATGTCCCCACCATAATTGACGTGAAATACACCAATCTTGTATATTTTCCATCCAATTAAAATATGTTTTTTCATATCTTTTTGGAATAAATTTTATGTCTTCATCTTTTACAGCTTTTATTGCGGGTTCTGCAAGTTCTTTCATTTTTACAAACCATTGCTCAGAAATTCTTGGCTCTACTGTATTATGACATCTATAACATTTTCCAACATTATGAGTATAATCTTCTGTTTTTACAAGTGCTCCTATTTCCTCTAATTTCTTTACAATTAATTTACGTGCTTCAAGAGTTGTTAATCCTTTATACTCTGGTACTAAGTCTCCCATTATAGATGAATCATCAAATACTTCTACTATTTCAAGATTATGTCTTAATCCTGCTTGATAGTCATTCATATCATGTGCTGGTGTGATTTTAACGCATCCTGTTCCAAATTCTTTTTCTACAAATTCATCTGCTATTATTGGTATTTCTTTATTCATTATTGGCAATATACATGTTTTTCCAATAATGTCTTTATATCTATCATCATCTGGATGTACTGCAACTGCTGTATCTCCAAGCATTGTTTCAGGTCTTGTTGTTGCTACTATTACAAATCTGTCTGTTCCTTTTATTTGGTATCTTATATACCATAGATGTGAAGCTTCTTCTTCAAACTCTACTTCTGCATCTGATAATGATGTATGGCATGATGGGCACCAATTAATCATTCTTGTTCCTTTATAAATTAGACCTTTTTTATATAAATTTACAAATTGCTCTAATACAGCATCAGATAGTCCTTTGTCCATTGTAAATCTTGAACGATCCCAATCACATGAACATCCAAGTCTACGTTGTTGCATTTGAATTGTTCCTCCATATTCTTTAGTCCATGCCCAGGCTCTTTCTAAAAATTGTTCTCTTGTTACATCTGCTTTTGTAAGACCTTCTTCTTTTTTCATTTTTTCTACTACTTTTACTTCTGTTGCAATTGCAGAATGGTCTGTTCCTGGAACCCATAATGTGTTGTATCCACACATTCTTTTAAATCTTATTAATATATCTTGCATTGTGTAATCTAATGCATGTCCCATGTGTAATTTTCCTGTTACATTTGGTGGTGGCATTACTATGCAGAAACTTTCTTTTGTTTTATCCATTGATGGTTTAAAATATCCTTTTTTCTCCCATTCTTCATATAATTTTTCTTCAAATTCTTTTGGATTATATTTATCCATTAACATATGATCTTTCATATTTTTTAATTCCTTTCTATTAAAAAAATTTAATTTTATACTTACATTCAAACTTTTTTTCTGGTTCTAACTTTAAAATATTTTCTTTATCTTCAAATCTTCCAGTTGAATCAACTTTATCTGCTGTATTATACCATGGTTCAATACAGACGAAAGGAGCTCCTATTTTTGACCAAAGTGCAAGATATGGAAATCCTGTAAAATCAAATTCTAATATTTTTTTATTTTCTTTTTTGTTATATAAAGTTACTTTATTTGATTTAATGTTTTTCATAATTATGGCATCATTTTTGAATGTGTCTGCTTCTAAGTTTATAGAATTTTCTTCTAAAATATTTGGAGCTTTTTTACATGATATTAAGCCATTTTCTAGTTGTAAAAATTCAAGTTTGTCTTCCGTTTGGTTAAAGTGTATTTGGAAATCTCCTGTTGAATAGTTACATAAAAATGCTGGATGTCCTCCAATTCCAAATTGCATTTGTTTTTCATCTTTGTTAATTACTTTATATTTTGTTGTTAATTCATTTTCATTTACTTCATATTCTACATATAATTCAAAATTAAATGGAAATTTTTCTAATGTTTCTTTAGAAGATTTTAATAGATATCTGTTTTTTTCTATTTCTTCAAATTCCATGTCTCTTGCAAAGCCATGTTGTCCCATCATGTATGTTTTACCATTTATAATTGTTTTTCCTTCTTTGATTTGGCCTACAATTGGGAATAATATTGGAGCTTGTCTATTCCAAAATTCTTTTCCTTGGTGTAGCTTTTCTTTTCCATTTAATTTTATACTTGTTAATTCAGCTCCTGATTTTTTTGTCTTAATTTCTAGCATAATCTTCCTCCTTTTTACAATTTATTAAAAAAACTCGCCCCTATACAAAGGGCGAGTTTATATCTCACGGTACCACCTTAATTTATTATTATTCATAATAACTTCTCTATAGTTTTTAACGTAACAACACGGATATTCTTACTTTTAGTAATATATTAAAAGTTTGGCTTAAAATATTTTTCTGAATATCAACTCCAAAGCTACCTTCCATTTACCTTTATTTAGAAGCTTTCAGCTAATAACTTCATTCTCTGGAAAATAAGTATAAATGTACTCCTCTTTTTCTAAGTTTTTTATTATGTTTTTATAATATCATAATTTTATGTGAATTGCAAGCTTTTTTTATTTTTTTCTTATTTAAGTCTTCTAAGTTACTTTTAGCTTTTCAATTAACCATTGTAGTTTACAACTTATAAATTGTAAAATTTTTTCCTACATATTAAAAGAGAACAGCCGAGAGATTTCCCCTCGACTGTTCTCTTTAATTAGGATTTCGTACAAATGTAGATTTTCTCTACCTTATCGAGTTGAGGAGCCTGGTAAATGCACTTACCTCCCACCTTAATCTCAAAAAGGTACGCCTCTTGTTTAAATTTCTTTGATATAGGATCGTTAACACGGTATTCAATTACCATGTCACTATCAATATTCATCCGCTTATACTCTGTATTATGTCCAATCTGATAGACCGTCCTGTGTTTGGAATTATCTAATTGTTCTGCAATTTTTACCATCAAGTTTGCATCGAAAACTAACAAAGAATTTTTTTCCTCAGGGCTCATCAATTTGTGAATGAGCAAAAGAAAGGCATTCCGAGTTTTGCACTCAATTTCTGCAAGGTAGTACATGTCAAACCTCCTAATTTTGTTTTAGTATTTGCTTTTAACGCACTTGGCGCTTCAATCTAATATATTATATCACATATTAAAATGCTTGTCTATATAATTCAACAAAATCTTCTTTAGATACTTCTCTAGGATTTCCTGGTTTGCAAGGATCTTGCATAGCTTTATCTGCTAACATTTCAAAATCTTCTTCTCTAGCTCCTACATCTCTTACTCTTTGAGTAATTCCAACAGCTTTTGAAAGTTCTGAAATCATCCATACAAATGTATTTATTACATCTTGATCATTTAAGTTTGCTGCATCTGGTCTACCTATTTGACATAAAATTTCTCTGAATCTTTGAGCTGTTGCTGGGTCAGCACCGTTGAATCTCATAACAGTTGGAAGTAAAATTGCATTTGCTAATCCATGAGGTGTATCATAAACAGCGCCTAATTGATGTGCCATTGAATGTACAATTCCTAATCCAACATTTGAAAATCCCATTCCTGCAATATATTGAGCTAATCCCATTTTATCTATTGCTTCATCATCTTTTTCATTTACCGCAGCTGGTAAATATTTAAATATTAATTTTATTGCTTCCATATGGAACATATCTGACATTGTGTTATGTGCTTTTGTTATATATCCTTCAATAGCATGTGTTAATGCATCCATTCCTGTTGCTGCTGCTAAAGATTTTGGCATTGTAGCCATTAAATCTGAATCTATTATTGCTAATATTGGAATATCATTTGGATCTACACAGACCATTTTAATTTCTCTTTCTTCATCAGTTATTACATAATTTATTGTTACTTCAGCAGCTGTTCCAGCAGTTGTTGGTAATGCTATTACTGGCATACCTCTATTTATAGTATTAGATGGACCATTTAGAGAAACTATATCAGCTCTATCTGGATTTGTCATTACTATTGATATTCCTTTTGCTGTATCTATACTTGATCCTCCACCTACTGCAATTATTACATCAGCACCTGAATTTCTACAAGCTTCTACACCATCTGTTACATTTTTTATTGTTGGATTAGGCTTTACTTCTGAATATACCTCATAAGGTATTCCTGCATTATCTAATATTTCTGTTACTCTTGTAGTAACTCCACATTCTGCTAAAGATTTGTCTGTTACAACAAATGCTTTATTAAATCTTCTCTTTAGAATCTCTCCTGGTAATTCTTCTCTTGCTCCTTTTCCGAAATATGATGTCTCATTTAAAACAAATTTAATTGACATTTTATTTTCACTCCTTCTTTTGAATTTTTTATATATAAAAGTACTACATAGGTACTTTTTATATCAAATTAGTTTTCTGCATAGTCTGCAGGTATTTCAAAAATTGAATCATCAACTTCTTTTGTCAAATTAATTTTAAGAAGCTCCTCATCATTTTCACCAAAAATTGTCTTTATATAAACTAAGTTATCTTGATTATCAAAATAGAACCTAGTTTTTATTTCATCTTCATTTAAATATAATGCTGTATTTTCCAAAAACATTGTTCCACCACTATATTCTTCATATGAGTATGATTTTCCTTTTACTCTTTCTTTTCCTGTTGTATGTTCTTTTTCAAGAGTTTCTTTTAACCAATCTGTTAAGATGCTTTGTTCAACATTATTTTGCTGATATATATAATATTCTTCTCGATCATGTAAAATATAAATGGTAGTTCCATTTTCAACTATTGTTGTAGTATGTGTTTCGTCAGTATAACTATCTATTGCAGTTTTGTCACCATCTTTTACAATAATTGTTTTATTTTTGTCATTTTTTTCTTCTGTAAACATATATGTTTGACTTGCATTTAAATCATTATATAAATTCATTAACATATTATCATCATTTTTTCTATTAATTACAAAAATTACAATTACTACAATAACGATTACTAATAATATTATTGGTATTATTGGTACAAATATTTTTTTCCTATTTTTTCTCATTTTACTTCACATTCCTTTTCTATTGTTTTTCTGGTGCTACATACTCTAAAGTTCCTGGTATCATTAAATCAACAAATAATATTCCTTCTAAATGATCTAATTCATGAGCTATAGCTTGTGCTAATAAATCTTTTGCTTTAATTGTTATTTTTTTTCCGCTTCTATCTAATGCTTCAACAGTTACTTCTTTTGGTCTAATAACTTTTGCATATTGATTTGGAAAACTTAAACAGCCTTCTTCTACTTCATGTTCACCTTTTGTCTTAATAATTTTTGGATTTATTAAAACTTTCACTCCAGTACCATCATCTATATCTATTACAACTATTCTTTTTAATACTCCGACTTGTACTGCAGATAATCCAACACCATTGAATTTATACATAGTTTCTATCATATCATCAATTAATGTTTGAATTTTATCATCTATTACATCTACTTCTCTTGATTTTTTTTTCAATATTTCATCTTTTTCTAGTCTCAATTGTCTAATTGCCACTTTACTATTTCCCCTTTCGAATACATGTTATCTTGTCCTATTTTTTTCACATAATTATTATATATCAAGCATTTCTTTTTTTCAACTATTTTTGCATTTAAAATAAGAAAATTGTTACATCATACTATTTGGATTCACATCAATAGAAATTCTTGTATTTTTATAGTTTTTATTATAAATATATTTTAAACAATTGTTTAATATCTTATTTGCTGTATCATTCATATTACCTTTAACAATAATTCTCCATCTATAATGATTTTGAATTCTGTCTATAGGTGATGGCATAGGCTTCAAAACATTAAATTGTTCCAAATTTAAATTAGATTTCAGATAATCAAATACTTCATTTGCCACTTTTTTTATCTCATTTTCATCTAAACTTGTAAAACCAACTAAAATAATGTCACAAAAAGGTGGATATTTTAATTGTTCTCTTAAAGCAATTTCTGTATTATAAAACATTTCATAATTTTGTTTTTTTGCACATTGAATACTAAAATTATCTGGATTATATGTCTGAATAATAACATTTCCATCTAAGTTTTCTCTTCCAGCTCTTCCTGCTACTTGTGTTAATATTTGAAATGTTCTTTCATTAGCTCTGTAATCATCTATATTTAAACTGCTATCTGCAGCTATTACTCCAACTAATGTAACATTTGGAAAATGATGTCCTTTTACTACCATTTGAGTTCCAATTAGTATATCAATATTATCATTTTTAAATTTATTTAAAATATCTTCATGTGAATTCTTTTTAGTTACTGTATCTATATCCATTCTAATTGTTGTCGCCTGTGGAAAAATTGTATTTATTTCTTGTTCTAATTTTTGTGTTCCTGTTCCAAAATATCTTATTTTAGTGCTATGACATACCGGACAAATTTTTACTATATTTTCTTCATATCCACAATAATGACATTTTAGCTTATTTTCTGCTTTATGATATGTCATGCTTATGTTACAGTTTTTACATTTTACAGTATACCCACATTCTCTACACATTATGAATGTTGAATATCCTCTTCTATTTAAAAATAGTATTGTTTGTCTTTTATTTAATAGATTTTTTTTAATGGCTTCATGTAAAGCTACACTTAACATTGATCTATTTCCATTTGCTAATTCCATTCTTAAATCAACAATTTCTACTGTTGGTAATTTTGAATTATTAGCTCTTTTGGTTAGTTCTAATAATATTATTTTACCTTGTTTAGCTTTATAATATGTTACTAAATCAGGTGTTGCACTACCAAATACTAAAGGACATTTATTTGCTTTTGCTATCTCTTTTGCAATTTCTTTTGCATCATACTTAGGTACCGCTTCTGATTTATATGAAACGTCATGTTCTTCATCTATTATGATTATTCCTATATTTTCAGTTGGTGCAAATATAGCTGACCTTGCTCCAATAATTATTTTTGCTTTTCCTTCTTTAATTTTATTCCATTCATCATATCTTTCCCCTATAGATAACTTACTATGTAATACCGCTATTTCTTCTTGATTAAATCTTGCAATAAAACGGTCTATCATCTGAGGTGTTAATGAAATTTCTGGCACTAAAACTATTGCTGTTTTATTATGTTTTAAAACTTCTCCAATTAATTGTAAATATATTTCTGTTTTTCCTGAACCTGTTACTCCATATAACAAAAATCGATTATATTCATTATTATTTATACAATCTGATATTTTATTAAATGCTATTTGTTGTTCATCTGTTAATTTTAAATTTTCAGTTTTTTCTACTTTCTTATTTGCTAATGGGTTTCTTTCTACTTTTTGCTCGACTATTTCTACATATCCATTCTTCTCTAGTGTTTTAATAATTGCTCTAGTTCCACTAGTAAATATTTCTATTTCTGGTATAGTAACTCCTTCATTGTCTTTTAAGAATTGTAGTACTTTCTTCTGTTTTTCAGATTTAATTTTTCCCATTTCAATATCAAATTGTATTTCTTCAATGTCTTTTTTTAAATAAACAACATTTTTTATCTTGTCTTGTACTTTCTTATCTGAGTTTCTATTTTTTGTTCCAGGAGTTAACATTTGCTTAATACAGTCTGATACATTGCAGAAATATCTTTTTGCCATCCATTTGGCTAACTCTATTTGATTTTCAGATAAATTATGTTTTATTTTTACTATTTGTTTTACTTCATAATCTGTATTTTCTTTTATTCCAACTACATAGCCTTCTTCTAAACTACTTGATTTTCCAAAAGGTACTAATACTGTACTTCCTATCATAACTAGTTCTTCTAACTCTTTTGGAATTTCATAATCAAATGTTCGATTTAGTCTTTTGGCTGACCTGTTTATTATTATTTCTGCTATCATGTTAGTTTATGCTAGTTTTTAAAAGCTAACATATCCTCCCTTCTTTTCATATCATATAAGAAAAAAGCGTGATAAAATCACGTTTTTTAATCTTTATTCTTCTTTTTGCCATTTGGCATATTCTGTTTCTATAATTTCTGCAACTTCTTGAGGTGTTTTTTTAGTTGTATCAATTACTAAATCATAATTAGACATATCTTCTTTATGAACCTTGTACAACTTCCAATATCTTTCATTTTCCATGTTAAATCTTCTTATCATATCTGCTTTTTGTTCTTCAACAGTTGCAAAATTTTCTGTACTTTTACGATCATGATCATTAAAAGCTCTGTGAGCTGCAACATCTATATCTACACGTAAATATACTTTAAATGATTCTGGTACTGCATACCATCCAAGTCTTGCATCAATTATAAAATTATCATGGTCTTTAGCATATTCTGATGCACTTTTCTCTATTTGTAAGTCAATTTCTGGATGTTCTGCTAAAAAAGCATTAAAACTTGTTATATCAAGCCCCATTTCTTTAGCAAGTTTACGTGCATATGCTCCATTCCTGTATATTCCATAATTTAAATCTTTAATTAATATTTCTGATACTGCTCCCTTACCTGCTGCTAAATCTCCAGCAAGTGCTATAATATTTTTTTTCTTCATTTTACATTTCCTTCTTTACTTCTTCTGGTTCAATTATTTCAATTTTTCCTTCTGCAATTTCATTAGCTGCTAGTGTAACAGGTGAATCTTCTTTTACAGTTGTTACTACAGGTGCCCCATTAGCGATTTGTCTTGCTCTTTTTGAAGTTGCAATTACTAATTCATATCTGTTTCTTACTCTTCTTAACAATTCTGTTACAGTTGGTTTAACAATCATTTCAAATTACCTCCATATAAAAAGTTTATTAAATTAATATTAATTTGGGTTATCTTCAGTTGTTTGTGGTGTAATATCTTTATCTACTCTTCCAGCTATTGTTTCTGGTTGAACTGCAGATAAAATTATGTGACCAGAATCCATTATTAATACAGCTCTTGTACGTCTACCACATGTTGCATCAACAGCAGTTTTTGCATCTTTGGCTTCTTGTACCATTCTTTTTATTGGTGCAGACTCTGGACTTACTATTACTACTATTTTATTTGCGGCAATTATATTTCCAAAACCAATGTTTACTAATTGCATTTTATACCATTCCTTGTAATATATATTTAGGATATAGTATAAAAAAAGATTATTTTTATTAG
>CALYBE010000019.1 GCA_944393735.1 uncultured Clostridia bacterium | reverse complement strand
AAAAAGAATAGAAGAAAAAGAAGAAAAGAAATTTGATGATCAAATAGAAGGAAGAAATTCAGTATTAGAATTATTAGAAAGTGGAAAAGACATAAATAAAATATTTGTAACAAGAGGAGAAAGGCATGGCTCAATAAACAAAATTTTAGCAATAGCAAAAGAAAGAAAAATCATAGTAGTAGAAAAAGATAAAAAGCAAATGGAAGAAATGGCACAAGAAGAAAATTATCAAGGAGTTATAGCAATTGTACCACCATTTGAATATGCAGAAATACAAGATATACTAGATGAAGCTAAGGCAAGAAAAGAAGATCCATTTATTCTAATATTAGATGGAATAGAAGACCCACATAATTTAGGCTCAATAATCAGAACAGCAGAAACAGCTGGAGTTCATGGAATAATAATTCCTAAAAGAAGAGCCGCCTCAGTAAATAGTACAGTAAATAAAACATCAGCAGGAGCTGTTGAACACATGAAAATAGCCAGAGTTACAAATATATCAGACACATTAGAAGAACTAAAACAGGCTGGACTATGGATATGTGGAACAGCAGTAGATACTGATAAATACTATTATAATCAAGACTTAACAGGACCACTAGGAATAGTTATAGGAAATGAAGGAAAAGGTATTGGAGAAAAAGTAAAGAAAAATTGTGATTTCTTAGTAAAAATTCCTATGAAAGGCAAAGTAGGTTCATTAAATGCAGCAGTATCAACAGGAATAATAGTATATGAAGCTGTAAAACAGAGAAATCATAAAGTTAATTGATTTTTTTAAAAACTATTCAAAAAAATTTAAACAAATTATAAAAAAATCTAAATTAATCAAAAAGGTTTATAGGTAAAGCCAAAAACCTAAATAAATTATATGAGGTAAAATCAAATGAAAAATGGAAATAAAAAAATAGTATTAGTAGTAGTGATATTAATTATCATATTAATAGCAATACTTGTTGCTGGATTTACTTATCTATATTTAGAAACAGATACATTTAAAGGCAGTAAAGAACTATTCCAAAAGTATTTTGCACAAAATGGTGAAATGCTAAATGAACTATCAAATTCACAGGCAATAGCCAAAAACAAAGAGTTAACAAGTCAAGATAAATATACATCAAATACAGAAATAACTACAAAATATTCAGAGGGAGGAGAAATTTCTAATCCTTTTAATGAATTAACAATAAAGTTTGAAAATCAAAAATACAGTAATTCTTCAAATTATGCAGATCTACAACTATTATTTAATGATGAAAATACTGCAGAGATAGAAGCAATTAGAGATGATGATATATATGGAATTAGATTTACAGATATATTAAAACAATTTGTAAGCATAAAAAAAGGTGCTGATTTAACAGGAACAGGATTAAATGAAGATGTAGTAAATGCTGTAATTAACGCAATAGAAGAATCTCCTAATGTAAGTAATGAACTAACTACACAAAAAGACAAATATCAAACTATTTTAACAGATGCTCTTAATTTAGCAACTTACACAAGTCAAAAGAACTCTATAATAACACTAGATGGGGCAACAGTTAAAGCAAATCAGTATACAGCAACATTAGAATCTAATCAAACTAAAAATTTAATTGTGCAAGTATTAGAAGGATTAAAAACAGATGATTTTATATTAGATAAAGTTGATAAATCATCATCAATAACAGGTATTAATAAAGAACAATTTGTTGACAGTATAGATGAAATAATAAATAATTTAGAAATAAATCAAAATATTTCACCAATACAAATATCAGTATATGAGCATAATGAAGTACTAATAAGAACTATTTTTACTTTAGGTACAAATAGTATAACTGTAGAAAATTCAAAAGATAATGGTCAAAACACAATGAAAATTATATTTAGCTCATTAAATAGCGACCAAGAAGATAATATAGAAATAGATATTTCAAAAACAGCAATAAATGAACAAGAAAACTATGATATTAAATTAAAACTAGTAAATGGAAATGACGAATATGAATTTAGCATACAAGTTATGTCTAATATCGCAAGTGACTCAATGGAAAGTAATATAACATTAGGGTACACAAAAAATATTACAGAAATACAATTAAATATTGTAAATAAGATAGATACAACTGTATCAGAAAACAAGATTTCAGAAGAAAGCAATGTTATTTTAACAGACTTAGATTCTGAAAGAAAAGCTTCTACGATGACCACAATAATGACTCAAGTTTTACCTAGATTTGAAGCAAAAATACAAGACTTAACAGATAAACTACAAATAACTCAAGAACTAGATTCTATTATAAACAATCTAAATAATAATTCAACAACAGGAAATGAACAAAATCCAGGAAATACAGAAGATAATCAATTATCACAAGTCGAAATAAATAGATTTAATGCAAAATTTGAATTCTACACAGGAGACTCAGTTACTGCTGAAACCGTAAAAACATTGCTAAATGAAGTTGCAGGTAATTTAAAAAGTGTAGAACTAGATCAAATAGAATATACTGATTCAAGTACAAGTACAGAAGTTCTAACAAGAGATGTAATAACAGTATATATCGAAAAAGATAGTGCAAATCAAGAGTTAGCAGATGCAATTTTAGAAAGAATAAAAGATGACAAAAAATATAAAGTCTCAATAAAATATGGTGAACCAAATGGGCTTATTGAAAGTGTAACAATAGAAGAGCTTGAAAAATAAACTATGAATATAGTATAATAAAATATAAATAAAAATTAGGAGGGCAAATGAATCAGATTTTAGTAACAGAGAAAATTTATGTAACACCTGAATTAAAAAGAAAAAAGAAAATTTATAAATTTTTGTTTATTATATCTGTATTTTGTATGATAATATTATTTTCAACATATATTTATGCAGAATATGATAGAAACAAAGACTCTGGCATTTCTAATGAAATTTTATCATCGTTACTAGAAAATGATGATACAATAGTTAGTGTAGAAGAAAATGCCTTAATAGTAAAAATAACTCAAGAAGTTGCTGATAATATTGAAGAATATCAAACTCAAACAGAAGAAAATCCTAGTATTCAAACTGCACAGGCTACTGCTAGTTACACAGCAAGTGATGGAAAAACATATGACTATATAGGAAGAGTTGTTATTCCTAAAATAGGTGTTGATTATCCAATATTAGCTGATACATCAGTAGAATTGTTAAAAGTATCTATATGCAAATTTCATGGAGCTAACCCAAATGAAGTTGGAAATTTATGTTTAGCCGGACACAATTACAGAAATAGCAGATTCTTTAGCAAAGTACCAACATTAGCAGTTGGAGATATAGTTCAAATTACAGATTTGAGTGGAAGAACAATAGATTATGAAGTATATGATGTACATACAGTACTTCCAAGCAATAGAGATGATACTACACAATTAACAAATGGAAAAAAAGAGGTAACATTAATTACTTGTACAAATGACAATAAACAAAGAGTAATAGTAAAATGTAGAGAAAAAGCATAAGATAGCATTAATCAAAAAATATAAAAAAAGAAAAGTAAAATTATATAAAAAGCCAAAAATATTATACGAAAAATAGAAAAACCAAATTTCATTTAAGAAATTTGGTTTTTTATATAATATTTTAAAAATGGAGATATTATAATGCTATACTAAGAGGGTACTAAATAGAAATGAGGTGTCAAAAGTGATAGATAAAATCTGCACATATTTAACCAACGAAATTAGGAAAAAGATGCCTGAAGTAGATGATGAAAGAGCAGAAATAATAATGTATGGTCTACAAAACATTATTGGAGAATTACCAAAAGGTATAATAATTTTGCTAATAGCATATTTTCTAGGAATTTTTAAACTAACACTTGTTGCGATATTAATAATAGCACCTTACCGTTGCGTTTCTGGAGGAATACACATGAAAACTCATATTGGATGTATAATTTATACACTAATATTATATAGTGGTTCAGCCCTCCTAGGAAAGTATGTAGTCTTGACGGGAACTACGAAGTACATTGCAACTTTTATTGTTTGGACATTTGGTTTGATAATGGTGAAATTATATGCACCTGCAGATACAGAAAATGTTCCAATTTTAAGAAAAAAAGAAAGACTACAAAAACGAATATTCTCATATATTATTTTGACTGTTGAGTGTATTATTGCAGTGGCCATCGGTAACACAACAATTTCAGGAATAATAATATTTGGGGATTTTATACAAACTTTGACAATAACAAGACTTGCATATAATCTAACAAATAACAAATATGGTCATGAAATATATGCAAAAAATTAATGTTGTATAATATAAAGATATATGTCATATATATTCTTGTATTATAAATTTTTACATAAGAAGGGGGAATTAACAATGATTAAATTTCTAGCAAAGATAGCTGAAAAGTATGCTAAATCATCTAATACTGCATGTATGGTTGCTTGGTTTGCACATCAACCAAAAATGCCAGCATCTCTAGTAAAAAAAGATTAATTCCTACATAAAAGTTTTACTTAAACATTATAAAATTCAATTCAAAATGGGGTTTCGAAAGAAGCCCCATTTTAATGAAAAAAAAGGAATCACTAAATTGTAGTGTTTCCATTATCAATATCATATATTGCTAATTCCTGCTTGAAAAATTCGCTATTTTTAGATGTATACAAATCTAAATTTTTACTCCTTTTTATGTAATTTCTAACTTCCCATAGACCAATACCAGAATGATTTTCTTTACCAGAAACGCCCTTCTTAAAAATATCATCAACATTAACGTCTTTATTAGAATAAGTATTTTCAATAAGGATAATTGCTCTACTATTTTTGTTTTCTCTTCTAAATGAAATTCTTACAATTTTATCTTTGCATTTTTCAGCTTCTTCTATAGCATTATCTAGTAATATACCAAGTATTCTTGAAAATTTATAAATATTAATTGGTAAGTTATTTAGATCTAGGAAGAAATCTATATCAAATCTAATTCCTGCATTTGTAGCTTTAAAATATTTATTATTTAGTAAACTATATATACCAGGATTATTAATAATTCTTGGATTTAAAATTGATAAATTATTTGTAATTTTACAATCTTTTTTAACTTCTTTAAAATAAGTTTTCAAACCAGAAATATCGTTATTTTCTATATAGCCATCAAGGGAAGAAATTATATTATCAAAATCATGTTTGAACCCTTTTACTTTATCATATAAAATTTCTAATGATTTATTATATTCCTCTGCATTTTGTAAGTCTCTTCTTGTATTAGCTAATTTTACCATACGAGTAAAACTATAAATGCTTAAAAATAGAAAAACAATTAATAATATAAAGTTAAAAAATGTCATAATAAAAGGTACTATATCAATGTAAAAAGTTGTAGTTATCAATTGAATACATATAGTCATAAAGCCAACTATTAAATTTAATAAAAGTAATAATTTAGTTTTTCTATCAATAGAATCTAATACTTCTAAAGTAAACTTAGCATTTTTAATATGTTTTAAGATAATACAAATAATATATGTAATTAAATATAAAATTATTAAATAAAATATTCTATATTGTGGAATGTTTGTAAGTTCTTCTTTATTGATATTTAGAATAGTTATATAAGGTTTTTGAATAATGGTATTAAGCAATGCAAATGAAAAAATCGAAGAAAATAATGCTACAAAACTTTTTAACCAATTTATTTTAAATATAGTTTTTATCAAAATAAGCATTGCAATATAGTTAATTATTACATTTATTGAAGCTGACAGAAAAATGGATGTCAATTTACTAATAACGGACATCAATATAATGTATATAATTTTTTTTGCTTTATTCGGTTTTAAATTTAGAAATGTTAAGAAAATTGTCATTAACAAGTAATTTTCAACAATTGTGGCAATGATATATATTACTTGTACTAAAATGCTATTTGAGTTATTTAAAGCCATATAAATACTATTTAGAAACTGCTTCATAATTAATCGCCTCCATAAAACTACTTTTATACTTAGGTCCAATATAACAAACAGAGCCATTTTTAAACAAAATTGAATTAGTAGATAATGAAATATTGCTAATATTATTTACATTAGCAATAAAAGACCTGTGGCAACGCACAAAATTATTAGGCAAAACAATTTTATTAAAAGAATTATAAGTAACTAAGTCCTTTTTAAAAGCATGATAAATAATTCTAACACCACTCTTTTCTATAAATTGAATATCATTTAATCCCACAAAAGTTCCTTTGTTATCAATTCTTAAAAAATTATTAGAAGGAGAAGAAATATCATCAAATAATCTTTTTAAAGTATTTGTAAGAGTTTCAACAGTAATAGCATTTTTTATAAGATAATCAAAAGTTTTATATTTATAAGCTTGCATAATATATTCAAAATGACTAGTAATAAAAATAAGATAACAATTTTTATTAAATTCTCTAATTTTATTTGCAATATCCAAGCCATTAGCATTAGAACCAGTAAATTCAATATCAAGAACTACTACAGCAACTTGATTATTTGAAACAAAAGAAATTAACTCATTATAATCAGTTGTTTTAAACACAATTTGAGCATCAAAATTATTTTTCATAAAAACTTTCTCAAACAATAAAGAGAGTCTATTAAGCATATGAATATTATCATCACAAATTACAAAATTTAACATAACAAAACCTCCTATATTTTTTAATTGATTAAACTTATTTTACAAAATACACCAATAAAATATAAAACAAAAATTCAAAAATGTCAATACAAAATTTTATTACGGCAAAATTTAGATTTCCTTAGTGCCACAATGAAAACAATATTTTAAAATTAAAATTAAAAATACATTATTTGTAAAAAAAGAATGTAATAATATGAAAAAGAATAACATAGAATTTATAATAAATAGCAATTAAAAAATGAAAATAAAAAAAATTGCTAAGAAGGGAAAATTTAAAGTGAAAGAAAAAAACAAAATGATAATATTATCATTATTGATAATAATAATTTTTTCTGCAAGCGTAATTGCAGCAAATAATGAATATACAATATTAACCTCTGGCGATACATCTAAAACAATTGGATGGGGAATAAAAAGAAACAATAATCATGAACAACCAGATGTAGGTTCAGAAAACAAGAAATTATTGGAACAAAATGATGGTATATGTTTAGGAAAAGATGGTGAAAAAAATATATATTTAACATTTGATGCTGGTTATGAAGCTGGATATATAGATAAGATTTTAGATACATTAAAAGAAAATAATGTAAAAGCTACTTTTTTTATAACATCACATTATTTAAATACTGCATTAGACAAAGTAGAAAGAATGATAAATGAAGGGCATATTATTGGGAATCATACTTGTTCACATCCAAGTCTTCCTAGTTTAACAGATGAAGAAATAGAAAAAGAAATAATGAAACTACATCAAGCAGTATTTGAAAAATTTGGATATGAAATGAAATACATAAGACCTCCAAAGGGAGAATTTAATGAAAGAACTTTAAAAAAATGCAGTTCATTGGGTTATAAAACTGTAATGTGGAGTTTTGCATATTGTGATTGGGATGAAAAAAAGCAACTATCAATAGAAGAAGCCAAGAAAATAATAACAAATAATTTTCATGCAGGAGAAATAATGTTATTACATTCCAATTCAAAAACAAATTCAGACGTTTTAGATACAATCATAAAAGAAGCTAGAAAACAAGGTTATGATTTTAAATCATTAGATCAATTTCAATAAAAGGAAGGAATAATACTAAAAATGAAAAAAAATAAAATTGAAAAAATTCTTGAATTCCCAGAAGAAGTATATTCAAATACTCCAAAATTAATTATCACAGGATTTAATGAAATGGTTTTAGAAAATTATAAAGGAATACTTGAATATGAAGAAAACTTTACAAGTATAAGTACATATATAGGTGTGATAAATGTAAATGGATTTAACTTAAACTTAGAAAAGATGACAAATGACGATATAAAAATTACTGGAAAAATTGAAAATATTGAAATAGAAAGAACAGAAGAGTAAGAGCCTATTAATTACTAGGCTGAATAATGAATAAAAAAGTTTCATATAAATCCAAAATAATAAATGAATTATAAATTGGGAGGTGTATATGTTAACCAAAATATTAGTAAAATACATATTTGGATTTGTCAGAATAACTGTAGAAGGCTATTACATAGAAAGATTTATAAACATATGCACCACAAACAAAATTTTAATATGGAATTTAAAAAGAGAAAAGGGAATAAAATTATACTTAAATATAGGAATTCAAGATTATTACAAAGCAGTAAAAGTAGCAAAAAAATTAAAATGTAGAATAAAAATCATAAAAAAAAGAGGAATACCATTCATTATTAATAAGTACAAAAAGAGAAAAATATTTGCAATATCATTAGTTATTATATTAATAGCATTATTTATAGGTTCAAACTATGTTTGGAACATAGAAATACAAGTAGAAGACAATTCGAAAATTGATAATATAATGGAAGATGTGAATGAAGCAGGATTACAAACAGGTATAAAAAAAAGTAAGATAGATATTCAAGAAATAGTAAATAAAATAAGACTAAAAAGAAATGATATTTCATGGATAGGAATAGAATTAAAAGGAACAAATGCAATAGTAAAAGTAGTAAAATCAAAAGAAGCACCAGAACTTATAGATGAAGAAGACTATTGTAATATAGTTGCAACAAAAGAAGGAGTAATAAGCAAGATAATTGCTCAAAATGGAACAGCCCTAGTAAAAGTAGGGGATAATGTAAATGAAGGTCAAATACTTATACAAGGATCAATGGAAGGAAAATATACTGGTGTAAGATATGTACACAGCTTGGGAGAAGTAGAAGCAATCGTAAAATATACCAAATCTGAAAAAATTTATCTAAAACAGTTGGAAAAAGTCAAAACAGGGAACATTGAGAAAAAATATCAGATAAAAATAAATAATTTTCAAATAAATTTTTATAAAACTCTTTCAAAATTTAAAATTTATGATACAATAGAAGAGGATAAAAAGTTTAAGATATTTTCAAACTTATATTTACCTATTTCCGTAACGAAAATAACAAATGAAGAATTACAAGAAATTCAAAAAGAATACACTATAGAAGAGGCCACAGCTATAGGAACAAGTAAATTGGAACAAGAAATAGAGACGGAAATTGGTCAAAATAAAAACATACTTCGGAAAAAGTGCAGATGTAGAAAAAACAGAAGATTACATTGAAGTAACTGTAACATATGAGGTAATTGAAAATATAGGAATGCAGGAAAAGATAGATGTAAATCAAGAACAGACATCAGAAAAAGAACAATAAAATACAAACCTGCCTACCCAAAACTTAGAAATGATCATTCAAAGAAAGACAACATTTCAAAAAAATCATTATTTCTAGAAAGGAAAGGTAAGACTATGGAAGAAAAAAGTCTAAGAGTAGTAGGGACAGATAAAACATTTATTAACAAACTAACAAACACATTAACAAAACTATTAATCCCAACGCAAATTGGAATAAATGGAGTACGTATATCAATTAAAAGAAATGCATTACTAAAAGCATATGAAGCAACTCAAGATGAAGAAAACGCTTCAAGTAAAAAAGAAGAACTAGAGAAAAAATATGAAGATACATATACAGCTTATTTAGAAGCTTTAGACAAATATGTATTAGACACAATTTACAAAAAAGTAAAAAACGAAACAGCAACAAGTTTTGAAAGTGAAGCACTATCACAATATTATGGAATAGTATCATTAAAAGATAGAGAATATACAGAATACAAATACAGAAAGCAAAAATATCTATTAGAAATAGATAATGAAACTGTAAATAATTCTGGAAAACCAAAACTTATAGAAAAATATAAAAAATTCTATATATCAAAGCAAGACACATTATATAAGGGAATTTTGAAAAACTATTCAATAAAATTAGCAGATAATACAAATGTATATGATTCAACTAGGGAATGGATATATGTAAAAATATTTAATACATTAGAAGACTATATAAAAAACATATTACCATTAAAAATATCAGACCCAAAACTAGAATCAATAGTAAAAGAATATGAAAGATATGAAAGATTTTCAGTTGGAAAGTTAGATACAAGAGACAACATTGAAAAAAATATGATACTATTAGGAATAAGCAGAAATTTATTTACTCACAGTTTACCATTGGTAGTTGCAGAACAATGCTATATGAAATTATTAAAAGATGCAAGATGCTTAGTACAAGATACAAAAATTGCAGCCAAGAGAGAAAAAGCATATTCAATGTTATTAAATTTAATTGAAGATTATAATGTTCGTTTACTATCAACAAAAGTATATTGGGATAACCCAAAAGACAGAGAAAAATTCAAGAAATTTTATGATAAATACAAAGAAATTGAAAAATTAAAAGAAACAGATTTTATTGAATATGTAAAGCAAAAAGAAATATTATTTGTAAAAGATGATATGAAAAAATTAGCACAAGAAAAAACAGATTATAGCAGATTAATAAAATATTATAAAAGAAAATTAGTAGATTATGGTGTAATGAAAGAAATAAGAATAGCAAAAACAGAAAAGGCTAAATACATTCGAAAAATAGAAAATGGAAAAATAAAAGACTTCTCAAAAAGTATAGCCTAAAAAGCTATACTTTTTATATTTTAAGAAAAGTTACTCTCTAAAGGGATGAGTTTTATTAACGAAAAGTTAGATTTTCTTTTAAGACTTAGTCAATAAGAAAATCTTAATCTTGTTTTTGATTAAAAAATTAAGAAAGGAAATAATATTAGTTATAAAAAATTAATATTTACATAGAAAAAATGTATTATCAATTAGAATATTTAGATTTAGAACAAAACGATGAATATGAAAAAACAATAAGAAAAGTAATAACAGAATGTTTTAAAGAAGAAAAATTAGAAAATTCAAAACTATATATAAGTATTACATTAACAACTCCAGAAAACATTCACAAAATCAATAAACAATATAGAAATGTAGACAGGGAGACAGATGTACTATCATTTCCTATGTTCGAAAAAGAAGAGCTAGAACAAAAAATAGCAAAAAATGATTTTGAACATGAAGATATACTAGGAGATGTAGTAATTTCAATAGAAAAAGTAAAAGAACAAGCTGTAGAGTATGGACATAGTTTTGAAAGAGAATTTGCATATATGCTAGTACATGGATTTTACCATTTAATGGGATATGACCACATTAAAGAAGATGATAAAGTATTAATGAGAGCAAAAGAAGAAAAAGTTTTAAACAAATTAGGAATAACAAGAGAAGAAGACTCTGAAAAATAATTTATTATATATTTAAAATTATTTTTTCAATAAAAAGAGCTTTGCTCTAGAAGTTATAAATATTCGAAAGAAAGGAATGTACAAATAAATGAAAAATAAAAAATTAATTATATTAATATTAATTTTAGTAGTACTTATAATAGTAGCAGGAGGTGTATTTACTTATATATATATAGAAGACCAAAAAGCCAAAAAAGAACAATCAGCAATGGAAGATGATAATAATTCAGAAGAAGAGGCTCTTGTTGTAACTCAAAAAGAACCAAAGATATTTGCTGGAAATGACAGACCTATTGCTGTAATGATAGACAATCATTCAGGTGCTTGGCCACAAGCAGGATTAAATAAAGCATATTTAGTATATGAAATAATAGTAGAAGGTGGAGAAACCAGATTAATGGCATTATTTAAAGGACAAGATTTAGATAAGATTGGACCAGTAAGAAGCTCTAGACATTATTTCTTGGATTATGCTCTAGAAAATGATGCAATATATGTTCACCATGGATGGAGCCCACAAGCCAAAAATGACATTTCATCATTAGGAGTAGATAATATAAATGGAATATCAGAAAGTTCTTCAGATTTTTGGAGAGTAAAAGATAAATCTGCACCACACAATTTATTTACAAGTACAGATAGTATCTTAAAGATTGCAGAAAGAAAAGGATATGCAACAACATCAGAACAAAAAAGTGTTTTAAATTATGTTGCAAACGAAATTGACTTAGCAACAAAATATGGGGTTGTAGTAGATAATCCTGAAGCTGGAAGTGAATTTGAGGATGAAAATGAATTAGAAGAAAGTTTAGATGACGAAGCTAATTCAGAAGAAGAAAACAATTTAGAAAATAAAGAAAATTCTGCAGAAAAAGAAAACTCAGAAACTGTTCTAGATTCAAATAATCAAGTTGTACTAGACCTTAGTGAAGGAGCAACATTCACTAAAGCAATAATTGCAAATACTGTAACAATTCCACATTCATCACTTCAAACTGTAAAATACGAATATGATGCAGAAACAAAAAGATATACAAGATATGCAAGAGGAGTACTTCAAACAGATTATGTTACAGACCAAGATGTTACAACAAAAAATATAATTATAACATTCTGCGATAACTATACATTACAAGATAGTGAAAACAAAGGTAGACAAGGATTAAGGAATATAGGAACATTTGATGGATATTATATTACAAACGGTTATGCTATTCCTATAAAATGTACTAAAGATGATAGAGAATCTCAAACAGTATATAAAGATTTAGATGGAAACATAATTGAAGTAAGTGATGGAAATACGTTTATAAATATTTGTCCAAGAAATGCAAAAGTTGAAATTAAATAAAACGAAATTAAATAAAACATACAAAAAATGTATAAATTTTGAAAAAAAGTATAAAATTTTATAAAAAGGTGTTATAATATTAAAGTAAAATGCCTGAAAGTTTTATATTTATTAAAAAGTAATAAACATAAAATTAAAAGGTAATACAAATATTTCCAAAAGGAGGATTTTATATGAACACAAAAAGAAAAGTTGTATTAGTAGGAACAGGATTTGTAGGAATGAGCATGGCATATTCACTACTAAATCAAGGTGGAGTTGATGAATTAATACTAATTGACGTTATAAAAGACAAAGCTATAGGAGAAGAAATGGACTTATCACACGGATTACCTTATGCACCACAAAAAATGAAAATCAAAGCAGGAGATTATGACGAATGTAGAGATGCTGATATAGTAGTCATTACAGCAGGATTAGCTCAAAAACCAGGACAATCAAGATTAGAGTTAGCAGTAGCAAATGCAAAAATAGTAAAAGGTATAACCGAAAATGCTATGGCAAATGGATTTAATGGAGTATTTATAGTAGCTAGTAACCCTGTAGACCTAATGTCATATGTTGTAGCAGAAGTATCAGGATTACCAAAATCTAGAGTAATAGGATCAGGAACAGTTTTAGATACAGCAAGACTAAGATATCTAATAGCTGAATATCTTCAAGTATCTAGTAAAAATGTACATGCTTATATATTAGGTGAACATGGAGACTCTTCATTAGTTCCTTGGGAATATTGTTATGTTGGTTGCAAAAGTATGATAGATATTATGAAAGACAATAATCATCCTATGGAAGATTTAAAGAAGATACATGATGAAGTTTGGAAAGCAGCATATGTAATTATTGAAAAGAAAAAGGCAACATATTATGGAATTGGTATGGCACTAAATAGACTTATAAAAGCAGTTTTAAATGACGAGAATGCAATACTTACAGTTTCAACATATCAAAACAATGAATATGGTCAAGAAGGAATGTATATCGGAGTTCCAGCAATAATTAACAAAGATGGAGTAAAAGAAATTTTACAATTAAAATTAAGTGATGAGGACCAAGCTAAATTTAACCATAGTTGTGAAATTATGAAAGAAAATATAAAAAATGAAATAAACCCAATCATAGGAAAATAATGTAAAACTTATTTAAAAAGTATTTTAAATCTAAAAAAAGAAATGGAGACTAAATATCTTCATTTCTTTTTTTTAGATAAATGAAAAATCGATACTTGCAAATTCATATAGAAAAATTCTAGATTCTCATTACCAAAATCATATAAGAAAGATTAGCTTCAGTTTTCTTAAATTCACATATTTTTACAAAAGTTAATATAATATAGTAAAAATATTGGAGGAAATCATAATGAAAATCTTAAAAAAGACATTAGGGGTATGTTTAGTAGGATTAGGATTAGGAATACTACTAGTATTATTCCTTCCGTTAACAGGGTGGCTATTTTTAATAGGTGTAATAGTGATATTAGTAGGAATATTATGGTTACTCTGTTAAAACAAGTTTCAATAATCAACTATAGTTTTAAAGTAAAGAGAGTTTCAAAAATAAAAACAACTTAGAACTGAAACTCTATTAGAAGGAGGTACATATGACTATTGTAGTAAAAAAAGTTCCAAAATGCTTAAGAGGAATAGTAAAATTACTATTTGGAATAAAAGATTAATTGAATAAAATTCAAAAAAAAGCACATACCTTATATAAGAAAGGTAGGTGCTTTTTATGGATAAAAAAGAAAAACAAACACATCCAGAAGTTGGAGAAGATGCAACACAATATGGAGAATTTGTATCAACGTATTTTGCATGGGTTCCGTTACCTGATCAAAAAGAAAAAGCAGAAGAAATGAATAGAATGACAAAAAAGAATAAAGAAGAAAAATAAAGTTAAATCAAAACTAAATTCAAATTTTAGTGAAAAGAAATCATTTTTTAACAAAACAGAAGGGAGGAATATGTTTAGTTAAAGACTAACATATATTTATTAGAGATGGTATATAAATTTACAAATAGAGCTAAAAAGGTCATTGAAATAGCAAATGACATATCAGTTGAATTAGGACATAATTATATAGGAACAGAGCACATTTTATATGGATTAGTTAAAGAGGGAGAAGGTATTGCATCAAAAGTGCTCACAAATAAAGGAATAACAACAGAAAAAGTTCAAAAGCAAATCGAAGAAATGTTAGGAAGAGGAAATGAGATAAAAGCCTCTTTAGGATTTACTCCTCGAAGCAAAAGAGTGTTAGAAAATGCATTTCTTGAATCTAAAAGAATAGGATATAATTATATAGGAACAGAACATCTATTGTTAGCCATAATGAAAGAAGAAGATTGTATTGCAAGCAAAATAATATTAGAACTAAATATAGAAATTCCAAAAATTTATAATGAAATTGCTAAAGTGATAAATGAAGAAGAAATTGACAATGAAGTTAACAAAGATATAGGCATGATAAAAAGTAAATCCACACAAACACCAATATTAAATCAATTTGGAGAAGATTTAACCACAAAAGCAGAAGAAGGAAAGTTTGACAACATTGTAGGTAGAGAAAAAGAAATAGAAAGAGTAATTCAAATACTATCAAGAAGAACTAAAAATAATCCATGTTTAATAGGGGAACCAGGGGTAGGAAAAACCGCAATAGTTGAAGGATTAGCAGAAAAAATTATATTAGGAGAAGTACCACAAAACTTAAAAGAAAAAAGAATATTCAGTGTAGATATATCTGGCATGGTAGCTGGAGCAAAATACAGAGGAGATTTCGAAGAGAGAATAAAAAAAGCATTAGGAGAAGTAAGAAAAGTAGGAAATATAATATTATTTATAGATGAAATACATACTATAGTTGGAGCTGGTGCGGCAGAGGGAGCTATTGATGCGGCAAATATTTTAAAACCATTACTAGCAAGAGGAGAAATACAATTAATTGGAGCAACCACTTTAGATGAATATAGAAAACATATAGAAAAAGATTCAGCTCTTGAGAGAAGATTTAGCCCAATAGAAATAGAGGAACCACCAGAAAAAGAAACAATAGAAATTCTTAAAGGAATAAGAGACAAATACGAAGCACATCACAATGTAAAAATAACAGATGAAGCAATAAATGCAGCAGTAATAATGTCAGAAAGATATATTACAGACAGATTTTTGCCAGACAAAGCAATTGATTTAGTAGATGAAGCAGCATCTAGAGCAAGAATGAAAAAATATACAGAACCTGTAGAAATAAAAACTTTACAAGAAAAAAAAGACATTTTGGCTAAAGAGAAAGAAGAAGCAATATATAATCAGCAATTTGAAAAAGCAGCTCAAATTCGCGACAGAGAAAAACAAATTTGTGCAGAATTAGAAAAAATTGGAAATAAGTGGAAAACTGCCAAAAGTAAAGACATTACAGAAATAGGTGAAGAAAATATAGCAGAAGTAATTTCAAAATGGACTGGTATTCCAGTTCAAAAATTAAATGAAGATGATAATGAAAAATTAAAACATCTAGAAAAAAATTTACATGAAAGAGTAGTTGGACAAAATGAAGCAGTAGAAGCGGTAGCAAAAGCTGTACGTAGAGGGCGAATTGGATTAAAAGATCCCAAAAGACCAATAGGATCATTTCTATTTCTAGGTCCAACAGGAGTTGGAAAAACAGAATTATCAAAAGCACTAGCAGAAAGTTTATTTGACAATGAAAATAATCTAATAAGACTTGATATGTCAGAATATATGGAAGCTCACTCTGTTTCAAAAATAATAGGTTCCCCACCAGGATATGTGGGATTTGACAATGGTGGTCAACTGACAGAAAAGATTAGAAGAAAACCATATTCTGTTATTTTATTTGATGAAATTGAAAAAGCCCATCTAGATGTAATGAACTTACTCCTTCAAATTTTAGAAGATGGTCATTTAACCGATTCACAAGGAAGAGAAGTAAACTTTAAAAATACAGTAATAATAATGACATCAAATATTGGAGCAAGACATATAGCAGAAAAGAACACATTAGGATTTGAAAGTAACATAAATGTAAAAAAAGAGTATGAAGAAAGTAAAAAAGAAGTTATGAAAGACCTAAAAAAAGAATTGCGTCCAGAATTTATAAATAGAATAGATGAGATAATAGTGTTTCACAAACTAAATGATGAAGAAATTTTTAAAATTGCAAAAATAATGTTAAAACAAGTTGAAAACAGATTAAAGGAACAAAAATATTTTATAAAAATTGATGACAGCTTAGCTAGAATGATAGTTGAAACAGAAATGGATAAAAACTATGGAGCAAGACCTTTACGAAGAAACATACAAAACTTAGTCGAAGATAAAATATCTGAAGAAATTTTGAATGGAAATTTGCAAAAGAATAAAGAAGTAGTACTTAAGGTAGTAGATAAGAAAATTAAGGTAGAAGCGTAAAAATAAAAGGTTATATAGTTTTGATTAAGAAAACTATATAACCTTTATATATAATATGTTAGTGGGTAGTATTAATTTGAATTTGAAACCCATCTGTCAAGTTTAATTTCTTTATATTTTTTTAGAACCTCGTCATATTTTTTAAATTCATCTTCCCAAACTATATTTGGAATTTTATCAAATGCTTTAAAAACTTTTTCAGCCTCCATTAAATAAACAACCTGTTGTTGAGGAGTGAGTTTTTTATATTTTACTGAAAATTCATATAATTTATCTAAAATTTGGTTAGCTTCTATAAAGCTCCAAAAATCTTTTACATTAATTCCTGCTAATTTTAATTGCATTACAGCATAAGTACATAAAGCAAATATAATAAATATTAATATATATATTATAGCTAATAGTGCCATTTTTCCACCTCTTCTTTGGTTAATGTGATATTTTACATTACCATTTATAATTTTAATTATAGCATAAATTAGAAATTAATGCAAATTTTAGAAATTTTTAAAATTTTTTGCATAATCTTTTTAAATATAAAAAAGAATAACATTTAACTATCATTTTTACTTAAATAATTGAAAAAAAATAATTAAGATGATAGAATGAATTTAATAAAAGATACAAAAAATTGGAGGTGAAAAAATGAGCAATTTACTTACAAAAAGAAAAAAAAGAAGAATGC
>CALYBE010000018.1 GCA_944393735.1 uncultured Clostridia bacterium | reverse complement strand
AATAAAAAAAGGAATGAATAATTCAAAAAATGAATTTAAAGAAAAACTAAATTCTTCAAAACGAAATTTTAAAGAATTACAAAAAAAGAAAGAAGATAATAAATAATTGAGAAAGTTGTTTAAATAAAATAAAAATCCGGTCTGTAGCTATTAACTACTCCCGGATTTCTTATTTTATTTAATAGGAAAGTTTTACTTTTAATTTCGCTATTGCTCTAATAAAAGCTTTCTAATTCTCTCTTTTAATGTTGTAGAACATTTAACTAGAGGAAGTCTTGGTTTGCCAAAATCAAATTCAAGTAAATTAATAGCTTCTTTTACAGGAATAGGATTAGTTTCTTCAAACAAAGCATGAATTAAAGGCGATGCTTGTAACTGGTAGTAGCAAGCTTCATCAGTAGCTTTTTTAAAAAAAGAATTTGTAATACTACAAACAAGTTTTGGTTTTACATTAGAAAGGACAGAAATTACACCTTTTCCACCTAAAGATAAAATAGGTAAAGTTTGATCATCATTTCCAGAATAAATACTAAAATCTTTTCCGCAAAGTTCGGCAATTTTTGCAACTTGAGAAATATTTCCACTTGCTTCCTTAATTCCAACAATATTTTTAATTTTAGAAAGTTCAAAACAAGTTTCTGGAGAAATATTCATGCCGGTTCTACTAGGAACATTATATAAAATAATTGGCAAAGAAACAGAAGAAGCAATAGCTTTATAATGTTCAATTAACCCAGTTTGAGTAGTTTTATTGTAATATGGAGTAACAACTAAAATACCATCTGCACCAAGTTTTTCACTTATTTTAGACATTTCTATAGCAGATAAAGTATTATTAGAGCCTGCTCCAACTATTATAGGAACTCTGCCATTAGAAGTTGAAATAGCACATTTTATAGCTTCAATTTTTTCTTCTTTTGACATAGTGGAAGATTCACCTGTAGTACCACAAACTACAAGAGCATTTATACCTGAATCAATTTGAAAATTTATAAACCTTTCAAATTCTCTAATATTAACACCATTTTCATTGAAGGGAGTAACTAAAGCTGTTGCAACTCCTGTAAATAGACATTTTTTCATATAAAATATTCCTTCCTTTTGAAAGCATATATTTTGAAATATAGCTTTTAAATAAATTTTAGCTATGAACATTATCATAAATTATATTTTTATTCTTTTTTTCACAATCTAAATCATGTTTTCCTCAATAAGTTTTTCTATAATTTGAATTGCGTTTGTTGCAGCACCTTTTCTAAGATTATCAGCAACAACCCATAAATTTAGACCATTTTTAATACTATAATCTTTTCTAATTCTACCAACAAATACTTCATCATGACCTGTGGAATTTGAAGCAATAGGGTAAATATCATTTTGAATATCATCTTGAACTATAATTCCTTGAGATTTTTTTAAAATATTAGTAACTTCATTTATAGTAAAACTTTTTTCAAATTCAACATTTATACTTTCACCATGACAATTACTAACAGGAACACGTACACATGTTGAAGTAATTGGCAAATTTGGATGCCCTAAAATTTTTCTAGTTTCATTAACCATCTTCATTTCTTCTTTTGTATATCTATTAATTAAGAAAACATCAATCTTTGGAAGGCAATTATCATAAATAGGATGTGAAAAATTTTTTGCTTTTGGACCATTTTCTAAATCTTGTAATCCAAGTTTGCCTGCTCCTGAAACAGCTTGATATGTGGAATATACAATTCTTTTGATTTTAAAATTATCATCTAAGGGCTTTAAAACAACAACTGCTTGAATTGTTGAACAATTTGGATTTGCTATTATATTTTTATGATTTATAATATCCTGAAAATTAACTTCTGGTACAATTAAAGGTACATCATCATCCATTCTAAAAGCACTACTATTATCTATTACAATACAACCTTTAGATGCTGCAATTGGAGCAAAATGCTTTGAAGTTTCAGCTCCTGCTGAAAATATCGCAAAATCAAACCCATCATCAAAAGAACTTTCAACTAATTCTTTTGTAATATATTCTTTTCCCATAAATTCAAGTTTTGTTCCGGCTGATTTTGAAGAACAAAACAATGTGTATTCAATATTAGGAATATTTTTTTCTTCTAAAACTTTTAACGCAGTTCTACCAACTAACCCGGTAGCACCAACTATTGCTAACTTATAATTTCTCATAAACCCTCCATTATTTATTAGTTATAACACTAAGTTTCATATATAATATTTGTATTCAGTAAAAGTCTTTTAAATAACAAAATCATTAAAATAAAATATATTAATTATGTGGTTTTTGAATCTAATGTC
Organism: uncultured Clostridia bacterium; assembly: GCA_944393735.1. Lineage (GTDB taxonomy): Bacteria > Bacillota > Clostridia > TANB77 > CAG-508 > CAG-269. The sequence goes on along the minus strand of CALYBE010000018.1, from coordinate 15,746 downwards.
GAAAAAAGTCGAAATATTTTTCTTGACAAGTTAGAAAACACGATAGTATAATACAAACTGAAACTTGACGAACTTCTTATGAAATGGTAAAATAAAGGTCGTAAAAACTAACGCAATAATAAAAAATTATTTTTGCAGATAGAAAGAGGGAATTAAGTTGAGAATATTGGCTGTTGGCGATATAGTAGGAGAAGCAGGAGTAAGAAAGCTAAAAGAAGAATTACCTAAAATACAAAAAGAAGAAAATATTGATTTCGTTGTAACAAATGGAGAAAATTCAGCAGGAGGAATGGGAATAACAGAAAAACACTTTAATGATATATTACAAGCTGGAACAAATGTAGTAACAATGGGAAATCACACATGGGGAAAAAAAGACATATTTAAATTTATAGACCATCCACAATTACTAAGACCAGGAAATTATCCTAAAGGAGTGCCAGGAAAAGGTTTAGGAATATATGAATGTAAAGGAAAGAAAATAGCTGTATTAAACTTTATGGGGAGAATTGATATTAACATTCTTACCGAAAATCCATTTTTACAAGCAAAAGAAATGGTTGAACAATTACAAGGAAAAGTGGACATCATAATAGTAGATTTCCATGCAGAAGCAACTGCAGAAAAAATAGCAATGGCAAGATATTTAGACGGAAAAATAACAATAATATTTGGAACACATACACATGTACAAACTGCAGATGAACAAATATTGCCAAAAGGAACTGCATATATAACAGACTTAGGAATGACAGGACCAAAAGAATCTGTTATTGGAATGGACATGGAAGTATCATTTAAAAGATTTGAAACAACACTTCCAGAAAAATACAAATTAGCTATAGGAGAATGTATGCTAAATGGAGTTATTTTTGATGTAGATGATGAAACTAATAAAGCAACTGGAATAAAAAGAATTCGCATTAATTAGAGAAAATCCATTTCCATGATGATATAGAAAAAGCTGTCGAAAGCTGCGATAGAAACTTGAAAAAATTTCCAAAAAGAGCTAGACAAAAATTACCAGAAGTTGTAAAATACAAAATGTAAAAGTTGCAACAGAAATTAATTTTATAGGAGGCAAATGAGAAATGGAAATTTTAAAAATCTCATCAAAATCTAATCCAAATTCAGTAGCAGGAGCTATAGCTGGATTAGTAAAAGAATCACAAAAAGCAGAAATGCAAGCAATTGGAGCAGGAGCTCTAAACCAAGCAGTAAAGGCAGTAGCAATAGCAAGAGGATTTGTAGCACCATCAGGAGTAGACCTAGTATGTATACCTGCCTTTGCCGAAGTTGAGGTTGAAGGAGAAGACCGAACTGGAATAAAATTGATTGTGGAATCAAGAAAGTAAATATAAAAAATAATGGGGGCTTATTCAGAGTCCCCTTTTGTATGTGCAACTCGAAAAAATCTCTTATAAAAACTTTATAGCTAATAAATCTAGAGAAAAATTCTTAAAATACTTGAAAAAACTTCAATGATAATGTATTATTTACAATACAAGGGGTGATATTTTGAAAATCAATTTCATAAAATACATATTCATTATATTTGTAATAGCAACAATAATATTTGTAGTATATCAGCTAAATACCGGAAAAGAAAATACTGAACCAGAACAGCCATTAACTAGTAAAGAAGAAGAAACTATAAAAGAAATAACCTTAGGAATTGCTGAGTTTGACACAATGAACCCAATACTAAGTCAAAATAGACAAGTTCAAGAAATCTGTAAAATAATCTATGAGCCATTACTTGAATTAGATGCTGAATATAAAATTCAAAAGTGCTTGGCCAAAGATTGGGCCAAAACAGCTGAAACAACTTATTTAGTCAGATTGAGAGATGATGTTAAATGGTCAGATGGGCAAAACTTAACAGCAGATGATGTTATATTCACAATAAATACGTTAAAAGGCATCTCGTCAATTTATTATAGTAATGTTGAACACATAATATCAGCGGAAAAAATAGATTCAAGCACAATTCAGATAATAATTGATCAAGAAATACCATTTTTTGAGTATAACTTAATTTTTCCTATAATGAATCAAAATTTCTATGCAGGTCAAGATTTTTCAACTTCAGAAAAAAATAATGCACCAATAGGGACAGGCAAATACAAAATAATTCAGAATGATAGTGCATCTATAGTGCTAAGTAAAAATGAAAATTATACAAGAGATAAGTTAACATTAGAAAAAATAACAATAGACAAATATTCAAATTTAGGTGAATTATATAATGCATTTAAATTAGGAAAAATAGATTTAATAACAACTACAAATGTAAACATTGAAGATTATATAGGAACAATAGGATATAATAAAGTAGAAATACCGGGAAGAGAATTTGATTTCTTAGCCATAAATACCAAAAATACTATATTAGCTAATAAAGAAGTAAGACAAGCTATCTCAAGAGCAATAAATAAAGACAATATAGTTACACAAATATATAATAATAAATATAAAGTAACTAATTATGTTTTGGATTATGGAAGTTGGCTATCAGGAGAAACAGGAGATAATTCATATAATCCAGAAGTAGCAAAGCAAATTTTAATACAAAATGGATGGGAATACAAATATAAAAGGTGGCAGAAAAGAATTAATTATAGTACTAAGCAAATAAGCTTCAGATTAGTAGTTCAAGCTTCTAACCAAGCAAGAGTATCAGTAGCTGAAATGATAAAAACAAATTTAGAAGAAATAGGAATGAAAGTAACAATTGTAAAGGCAAGTGATAATCAATATCAAAATTATTTGAAAAACAAAAATTATGACATGATTTTAACTGGAACAACAGTCGGAACAAGTCCTAATTTAGAGACATTCTTTGGTGCAACAAATTTAGCAAATTATAGTAATGAAGAAATTTCAACTATAATGAGTGAAGTAAAAAATATAACAAAAGAAGATTTATTAAAAGAAAAATACGCAAGAATAAGAGAAATTTTTAATGATGAAGTACCATATATAGGCTTATATAATAGTTATTATGCTATTGCAAGTAGTTGGTCTTTAAAAGGAAGTATCGCACCAAATTGGTATAATCTATTTTTGAATATAAATAATTGGTACAAGGTCTAATAGATAAAAACTTTATAAATACAGAAGATTAAATTATGCAATAGTTATATTCGGTTATATTTTACGTTTTATAAATTGATATTTAGGATATTGATATATTAATATTTCTTAAATTTTTCAGTTCAATGAGGAAATGTAAGAATTTCTAAAATAATTTTATGGCACCCTTTCACTTAGCCCTCGCTATGCTCGACGCGAACATTTTCCATAAAATTAATTAAGAAATTCTAATTTTCCTCCAATCACATTCAAAATTTATTCAATATTAATATATCAATAAACCATATATTATTTTATAAGTAATAAATTGTAACTTATTAATAAATTTTTGCAAAAATTTAAAAAAGTACTTGACAAAAAAAGAAAAAACGATATAATATGAATATCGAACAAAAGTTCAATAAATCGAAGGCTAAATATATACTCGTAAAAATAATGAGAAAATGCCTCAAGAAAGGAAAGATATAAACATGGGAGAAAATGCAGAAAAGAAAAAAGCATTAGAAGTAGCAATGAGCCAAATAGAAAAACAATTTGGAAAAGGCTCAGTAATGAAATTAGGAGAATTTAAAGCAATGGAGGTAGAAGCAATACCTACAGGAGCATTAAGTTTAGATATAGCATTAGGAATAGGAGGAGTACCTAGAGGAAGAATAATAGAAGTATTTGGACCAGAATCTTCAGGAAAAACAACTTTAGCATTACATATAATTGCAGAAGCACAAAAAACTGGAGGAGAGGCTGCTTTTATAGATGCAGAGCATGCTTTAGATCCAGTATATGCAAAAAAACTTGGAGTAGATATAGATAATCTTATTGTATCACAACCAGATACAGGAGAACAAGCATTAGAAATAACAGAAGCATTAGTAAGAAGTGGTGCACTAGATGTAATTGTAGTAGACTCTGTAGCTGCATTAGTACCAAAAGCAGAAATAGATGGAGAAATGGGAGACTCTCATATGGGATTACAAGCAAGACTAATGTCACAAGCATTACGTAAACTTGCTGGAGCAATAAACAAATCAAAAACAGTATTAATATTCATAAACCAATTAAGAGAAAAAATAGGAGTAATGTTTGGAAATCCAGAAACAACAACTGGTGGTAGAGCACTAAAATTTTATGCTTCTGTAAGAATGGACATTAGAAAAATTGAAATGATAAAACAAGATGGAGAAGTAGTAGGAAACAGAGTAAGAGTTAAAGTAATAAAAAATAAAGTAGCCCCACCATTTAGAGAAGCTGAATTTGACATATTATATGGAAAAGGAATATCTAAAGTAGGAAATATATTAGATATGGCAGTAAATCTAGATATTGTAGAAAAGAGTGGAGCATGGTTTAGCTATAATGGACAAAGAATTAGTCAAGGTAGAGAAAATGCTAAGAGATATTTAGAAGAACATCCAGATGTTATGGCAGAAATTGAGAAAAAAGTTAGAGATAATTTTGAAAAAGCATTTGAAAAAAGTCTTGGAGATGAACTACTAGCAGACTCTGAAGAAGAAGTAGAACCAGAAGAATAAAAAATCATAATATGACACCGGTGCCTTTTAGGTAAAGCACCGGTTTTCCTTGTATCATTCATTTTATAAACTTATAAACTTTTTGTTGCATTTCAGATATAATTTTGTAGAAGAATTCGAAATGTAGATAGATAAATATTTTTTATCAAAGACCCATAGGTAGACCCCAGCTATGTTTTTGATAAAAATATTTATCTATCTACATTTCGAACTGCCTAAATTTATGCTATACTGAATTGTAATGCCTTTTTTCTAAAAATAGAAAGAATAACTTGCTATTTTTTTATATTTGGGATAGAATATGCAAGAGGAGAAAGTTTGGAAAATGAATAAAAAATGGCAAATATTTCAAGCAAATAAAGAAGAAGTAGAAAAATTACAAAAAAATTTTAATATAAATAAATTATTAGCAACAATATTAGTAAATAGAGGAATAACAGAAAAAAATCAAATAGAAAAATTTTTAAATCCAAAAAGAAGTGACTTTTATAATCCGTATGGAATGCCAGATATGGAAAAAGCAGTAGATAGGATAATAAAAGCAATAGAAAACAAAGAAAAAATAATAATTTATGGAGATTATGATGTAGATGGAATAACAAGTATAACAGTATTAAAAAGTTTCTTACTAGAAAGAGGAGCTAATGTTACAGAATATATACCAAATAGACTAGAAGAAGGATATGGCTTAAATAAAAAAGCAATAGAGTATATAGCAAGACAAAAAAATCAGTTAATGATAACAGTAGATTGCGGAATATCTGGAATAGACGAAGTCGCATATGCAACAAAATTGGGAATAGAAACAATAGTAACAGATCACCACGAACCAGGAAGTGAGCTTCCAAAAGCTATAGCAGTAGTAGATGCAAAAAGAAAAGACAATACATATCCATGTAGAAATTTAGCTGGAGTAGGTGTAGTTTTTAAATTAATACAAGCAATTTCAATGAAAATAGGATTAGAAGAAAAAGAATTTTTAAAATATTTAGATATAGTATGTGTTGGAACAATATCAGATATAGTTCCATTAACAGATGAAAATAGAATAATTGTAAAATTAGGATTAAAACTAATTGAACAAACAAGAAATTTGGGATTAAGATCAATTTTGCAAATAGCAGGCTATTCGAAAATTGATTCAAGCACAATATCATTTGGAGTTGCACCTAGAATAAATGCATGTGGAAGAATGGGACATCAAGAAGAAGCCTTAAAATTATTTTTATCAAAAGATATAAAAGAAATAAATGAATTAACTCAAAAACTAAATGATTATAATAAACTAAGACAAGACACCGAAAAAAGCATTTATACAGATGCAGTAGAACAAATAGAAAAGAATGGATTAGCAAACAAAAATACAATTGTATTAATGGGAAAAGGTTGGCATCATGGGGTAATTGGAATAGTATCTTCAAAAATAACAGAATTATATTTTAAACCAAGTATATTATTATGTGAGGAAGATGATATAGGAAAAGGTTCAGGTAGAAGTATACCAGGATTTGACCTATATGAAGCTTTAACAGAATGTAAAGATTTTATTGATAGATTTGGTGGACATTCTATGGCAGTTGGAATAAACATAAAAAAAGATAAGTTTGAAGAATTCAAAGAAAAATTCGAACAAATTGCAAAAGAAAAACATGTTGATGAAATTATTCCAATTTTAAATATAGATGCTCAAATAAGTTTAGATGATATAAGCAAAGAAATGGTAGAAAGCTTAAAAGAGCTCGAACCATATGGAGAGGCAAATAAAATGCCATTATTTGCTTTTAAAAATTTAAAAATAGATTCAATAAGAGCTTTATCTGGAGGAAAACATTTAAGACTAACAGTCAAGGATAACAAAAACATGGTAAATGCAATAGGATTTAATTTAGGTGAACTTGCCAACGACTATAAAATAGGAGATAGAATAGACTTAGTTGGAAATTTAGAGATAAATTCTTTTAATGGGGTAGATAATATACAGATTAATGTTAAGGATGTAATGAAATCTTTATAATTAATGGTTGAAAAATAATTACAATTTTGACTATGTCAAATTTGATTTTTTTCCAACCATTATGGATTTTTAAGCAAAGGGGGAATAGCATATGACTAAAAACTATACAATAAAAGATATATTAGATAAAGTAAAGAAAAATAAAAGATGGCCAGACTTAAAAATTATACAAAAAGCATATAATTATGCTGTAGAAAAGCATGGAAATCAGCTAAGAAAATCTGGAGAGCCATATATAATACATCCAACAAATGTTGCATATACGATAGCAGAATTAGGATTAGATGAGAAAACAATATGTGCAGCATTATTGCATGATGTTGTAGAAGATACTGAAGCTACATATGAAGATATAGAAAAAGAATTCGGTACAGAAATTGCAGAGATGGTAGATGGTGTAACAAAATTAAAACAAATACAACATGCCACAATAGAAGAAAATCAAGTAGAAAATTACAGAAAAATGTTCCTAGCAATGGGAAAAGATATTAGAGTAATAATAATAAAATTAGCAGATAGATTGCATAATATGAGAACATTAAAATATTTAAAAAGAGATAGACAAATTGCAATATCACAAGAAACAATGCAACTATATGCACCACTAGCAAATAGACTTGGTTTATATTCACTAAAATGGGAACTTGAGGATTTAAGTTTTAAATATTTATATCCAGAAGAATATAAAGAAATAGTAGAAGGAATTGAACAAAAAAGAGAAGAACGTCTAAAATTTATAGAAAAAATAATGAAAGATATAAGAATAAATTTAAAAAAGCAACATATAGACGCAGAAGTTACAGGAAGAGCAAAGCACCTATACAGCATATATAGAAAAATGCAAAGAGATAATAAAACATTAGATCAAATATATGACTTATTTGCATTAAGAATAATAGTAAACTCTGTAAAGGACTGCTATGCAGCTCTTGGAGTTGTACATGAAATGTATAGTCCTATGCCAGGAAGGTTTAAAGATTATATAGCTGTGCCAAAAACAAACATGTATCAATCAATACATACAACACTTTTAGGTGAAAAAGGAACACCTTTTGAAGTGCAAATACGTACATGGGATATGCATAGAGTAGCAGAATATGGTATTGCGGCACATTGGGCTTATAAAGAAGCAAACTATGGAAGCAAAAAAGGACAAAAAGTTGTAAGTGTCCAAGAAGATAAACTTGCATGGTTAAGAGAAACACTAGAATGGCAACAAGAATTACAAGACCCTCAACAATTCTTAGAAACATTAAAAACAGAATTATTTGAAGATGAAGTATATGTTTTTACACCAAAAGGAGCAATAAAAGTTCTTCCAAGAGGAGCAACACCAATTGACTTTGCATATTCAATACATGCTGAAATAGGAAACCACATGGTTGGTGCAAAAATAAATAGTAAAATGGTGCCAATAATAACCCCAATAAAAAATGGAGACATTGTAGAAATAATAACATCAGAAAATTCAAAAGGTCCAAGTATGGATTGGCTAAAATTTGTAAAAAGCACAAGTGCAAAAAGTAAAATTCAGGCATGGTTCAAAAAAGAGAAAAAAGCAGAAAATATAGAAAAAGGAAAAGAAGCAATTGAAAAAGAGTTAAAAAGAATAGGAATGCCATATGCAGAATTATTCAAAATAGAGTATATAAATCCAATGCTAGAAAGATATAAATATAAAAATTTAGATGAAATGTATTTATCAGTTGGATTTGGAGCAATAACTGCAAATAGAATAATTGCAAGAATGCTTATAGAATATAGAAAAGAACACAAAGAAGAACCAAAAATAGAAGAAAAAATAGAAGAATTAACAGCACAAAAAAATTCAAAAACAAAACCTTCAAGTTCAGGAGTAATAGTAAAAGGAATAGACAATTGTTTAGTAAAACTTTCAAAATGTTGTAACCCACTTCCAGGTGATGAAATCATAGGCTATATAACTAAAGGAAGAGGAGTTTCAGTTCATAGGAAAGATTGTGTAAATGTATCAGAATTATTAAAAGAAGAAAACAGAATTATTGATGTGCAATGGTACAATCAGGAAAAAGTAACATATACTGTTGAAATTGAAATTTTTGCAAATGATAGAAATGGATTATTAGGTGATATTATACAAAAAATAAATGATTCAAAAGTAAAACTTCTTGGTGTTAATGCTAAAGCAACAAAAGAAAGAATTGCTATAACAGAAGTTACTTTGGAAGTTGACAGTTTAGATAGTTTGAATAAAGTTATACGAGAAATAAGAAAAGTTGATAGTGTGTATGAAGTAAATAGAAAGAAATAAATATTTTGTATTAAAATGAAAATAAATAGGAAGGAATGATATAAAAATGATATTAAAAGAACTAAAGATTCATGCTTGGGCAGGAGATACAACAAACTGTTATATTGTTCAAGATGAAAGTTCAAAAGAAACGATGGTAATAGATCCAGCAGGTGATGTTGACAAGATAGTAGAAATGATAAACATATTACAAGGAAAATTAAAATATATTTATTTAACACATTGCCATGGAGACCATATAAAAGGAGTAAAAGAATTAAAAAATAGATGTGGCGGACAAATTGTCGCACATAGGAAAGCAGCAGAAAACTTATTAGATCCAGATATAACATTAACAAATTATATGGGATTTGGAGCAATAACAATTGAAGTAGACTCAAGAGTAGATGACGAAGACTTGCTTCATCTAGGAGAATTAGAATTCGAAGTAATATATACACCAGGTCATACATCTGGAGGTTCATGCTTATACTGCGAATCTGAAAAACTATTATTTTCAGGAGACACATTATTTAGAGGAACTTGGGGTAGAACTGATGTGCCAACAGGAAGCATAGATGAAATTATAAATTCAATTACTAAGAAGCTAATGGTTTTACCAGATGATACAATTGTTTATCCTGGACATGGAAAAAGTACAATGATTAGAGAAGAAAAACCAATTTATTTAGAATTGAAACCAAGATTAATATAAAATATTAGTTCTAAAATGTAACAATTAAACATATATTATATATAGGAATATTAGGACAAGAAGAAACACTTTTTGTATAAGTTAATGCAAACCTAAAGAACTTTAATTTGAAAGATGGAGGAGCAAGCCATATAGGCTAACAAGACTTATAATTATGTTTAATGTTACAGTAATAAATATTAAAGATTCTGTAAAAAGAATTTCCATATTAATATTAATTTTAGTGATTATATTTGCTATAACAAAAATGGTAGGAGCATTAAAAACAAATAAAATACTAGAAATTAATATATCTGAAAAATTATTAACATGTCTAAATAATGAAATTCCTGCTATGTCAAGCACCTTTAAAAAGTCAAGCACAACCATAAAAGAGGACGGAGAAGAAATAGAAGATAGTCTAATTGCTAGAATATTAGGAATAGAACTATCTCAAATTAAAGAAGTGGAAACTATTACAAATAGCGAAGAAATTCAACTTGCTCCAGCAGGAGATAGTAATTTAGAAGAAGATAATATAAATGCTAAAACAAACACAAGTGACGTTTCATCTGAAATAGCAACAAATGTAACTACACAAATAGTAACTCAAAATCCAATTAAAGAAAGTTTTAATATAGAAATAGAAGGTGTGAAAATAAAAAATGAAACATCATTTGAAATAAATAATTCTATACTATCAAATCAATTAGATATAAATAAAGACAATGTGATAATTTTCCATACACATACATGTGAAAGTTATACACCAAGTGAGCTATATCCGTATCAGCAAACTGGAAATTATAGAACAACAGATTTGAATTATTCCGTTTCTAGAGTAGGAGATGAATTGACAAACTATTTGCTAGGATTTGGATTTAATGTTACACATGATAAAACATATCATGATTATCCAGCATATACAGGCTCATATACAAGATCACTTGCGTCAGTTCAAAATGATTTAACTACTAACCCTAGTGATATAATTATAGATTTACATAGAGATGCAATTGGAAGTAAAAGTAATTATGATCCAAGTGTACAAATAGGTGAAGATGTTGCCGCACAACTTATGTTTGTAATTGGAACAAATGGTGGAGGATTATATCATCCAAATTGGCAAAGCAATTTACAATTTGCAATTGAAGTTCAGAAAAAAGCCAATGAGATGTATCCTGGATTGTTCAAGCCTATAATTTTAAGAAATTCAAGATATAATCAACATCTTGGAAAAGCAGCTTGTATTATTGAAGTTGGAGCTACAGGAAATACACTTGAACAGTGTCTAAATAGTATGAAATATTTGTCTAAAGTACTAGATGAATTACTAAAATAAATTGCATATGTCAGGATAAATTATTTTTATTTAATAGGAAAAATCACTTTTTCCTATTAAAAAAGTCCCAAATTTCAAACTACTTTTGAAATTTGGGACTTTTTGCAAATAATAATTTATTTTGCTTTACAATAATAGACACATTCAGAATTTGTGCATATTATTGACTTAGAAATAATATCATAAGAGCATTTTCCATCAATTTGATAAATACAATTTAAACTACAATTGATATTTGTCAAAGATATCACCTCTTACAACAATATTATTTACTTAAATATTAATAAATATACATAGTAAAAACTTTTTAAGTAGCAAAATTGTATAAAAAATAAATTATTTTTTTGAAGAACTATAAAAATTACAATAAGTTTTTACTTTACAATTTTCACAATGTGGATTACGAGAAGTACAACATTTTCTTCCATGCCAAACAAATAAATGATTTATATCTTTTAAATATTCCTTTGGAAAAGTTTTCAATAAATCTTGTTCAATTTTTTCAGGGTCTTTTTCAGAAGAAAGTCCAATTCTGTTTGATACTCTTTTTGCATGAGTATCAACAGCTATTCCATTTGCAATGCCAAAAGCCTCAAGCAAAATAACATTAGCACTTTTTCTACCCACACCAGCTAAAGTTAAAAGTTCTTTCATGGTTTGAGGAACTTTGCCATCAAAATTCTCTAAGACTTGTTTAGCACATAATTTAATATTTTTGGCTTTATTTTTATAAAAACCACAAGGATGAATTATTTGTTCAAGGTCTTGTAAATCAATATCCGCAAAATCTTGAATTGTTTTACATCTTTCAAATAAGGCAGGAGTAGTTTTGTTTACTCTTTCATCTGTGCATTGAGCAGAAAGCATAACAGCAACTACTAATTGAAATGGTGTTTTAAAATCCAGACTGCATGTTGCGTCTGGATATGTATTTTTTAAAGTTTGTACAAAATTTTTTATATCAGTTTTTTTCATTATTATCTCCATTTATAAGTAAATTTATTATTTGTGGATAAATTTTATTTGCATTATTTTTCCAATTGTCAGAAATTTGTTTAGCCCTTTCTCTAGAACCTGCATATGCAGAAATTTCAAAAATTGTATCATTTTTCTCAACAATTTTGCATTTTACTGTATAATTATTTTCATCTTTTGGAATAAATTCAGTGACAATAGAAGATTCTTCTACAATGTCTAAAATTTCATTTTTGAAAACATTATCTGCCTTTAATTTTAAAATACCAGGCAAAAGAGATTTGGTAAGTTCTAACGCATTAACGCCTTCTGAGGTGATTTTGATAAAATTATCTTCATCTTTTGTAAAGGAACCAATTAAATGTGTATCTATTAAATCTGTTAGTAATTCTTGAAAATAAAAGTAATTTATACTATTTGCAGATGAAACAATTTTATATAAATTATCACTTTTTATTCCATCTGAAAGTTTATTTAATAAGTACAAAATTAAGACCTTATTTTCAGCTAAATCTTCATTAGGTTGTTTCATATGTTTGCCTCCTTTTCTCGTTTTCAAATTTCTAAGGGTATTATATCATGGAAAATGTGATAAGTAAAGAAAAAAATATTTATATATCAACATCTCGGACGATTTAAATTTATGCCATACTGAATTATAACAAATATAAGTGACTTTTTGTATAAATTTTCAGAAAAAAATTTAAAAAATAAAAAACTATGCTATAATTGAAGAAACAAAACATAAAACAGAGATTATTTTTAACAAAAAAGTTTAAAAGGAGGAATGGATTAATTTGAAAATAGGTATAGATTTAGGTGGAAGCCATATTTCAATCGGACTAGTAAATAATGAAAATAAAATTTTAAAAAGTTATGAAAAGGATTTTACAGAGGAAGAAAAGAAGAATATAAAGCCAGTAATTGAAAAATATATTTTAGAAACAGTTACAGTAATAAAAGAAAAATTAAAAAAAGTCAGTTTTGATGATGAGAAATTAAAAATAAGTAAGATAGGAGTTGCGGTTCCAGGAGAAGCAAAAAATGGAGCTATTATAAAAACAGTAAATTTAGGAATTAATAATTATAATCTTGCTGAAATTTTAGAAGAAAATTTAAAAATACCAGTTTTAGTTAGAAATGATGGCAAATGTGCATGTATAGCAGAATACAATAATTTAAAACATGAAAATAAAGATATGGAAAATAAAATAATATTATTTTTAAATATAGGTACTGGAATTGGAGGAGGAGTTATATATCATAATCAACTTTTACAAGGAAATCAATTTGAAGGATATGAGATGGGTCATATGATTATAAAAGCAAATGGAATACCTTGTAATTGTGGTAAGCAAGGATGTTTCGAAAAATATGGAAGCATACTCCAATATAAAAATAAAGTAAAATCAAGATTAAATATACCAGAAAATATAAATGGTGATGAATTGAGAAAAATTATGAAAGAACACGAGGAAGAAATAGAAGATTTAAGACAAGAATATATATATGATTTAGCTCTAGGAATTTCAAACTTAATAAATATTTTTGAACCAGACGTAATAATAATTGGTGGTGGTTTTTCTCATTTTAGCTATATGTTTGTGGATGATTTAATAAATAAATTGATTAATTCAAATTTGTTATTTAATAAAAGAGAAACTTTAGACTTGCGAATAGCTAAACTTGGAAATGACGCAGGAATAATTGGTGCAACACTTATAGATTAATAAATTTTATAGTGTCAAATATTGTCGAAAAATCATATGCTATTAATAGCCTAAAAAGGTTATGAGGTGATAGTATGCGAGAAATAAAAAAAGGCGATATTGTTAGCAGAAATTCCTATGGAAATGACATAATATTTTCAGTAAAAAGAGTAATCAAACTATCAGACAAAAGAAAAATTGCTTTATTAAAGGGAATAGATGTACGAATAGAAGCAGATGCTCCCATAGAAGACCTTCAAATAGTAAGTAAGGAAGAACAAAAAAGGCGTGAAGAAGACTTGGAAGTAAGAATAATAAATAAAATCAAAAGAGAACACAGAGAAAACAGAAGAAAAGAAATAATATATACAGGTAGAATTCTACATTTAGATGGAGACAGTTGTTTAGACAACAAAAACTCCCACTGACTAATAAACATTTAATTTAAAGAAAAAATACCTAACTACAAGTTAAATTGTTTTTATATGGTTTGTGGGAGGAATATTTATGCTAATAGATTTATTATCAAATACAGGATATATAATTGTAAATAAAGAAATAATTAAAAAGATTGGATTACATGAGGCGATTCTACTAGGAGAACTGTGTTCAGAATATATATATTGGAAAAAGAAAGATGAAACAGTCAATGAATTCTTTTATTCAACTAGAGAGAATATAGAAGAAAATACTGGCTTATCAGCATATCAGCAAAGAACAGCAATTAGTAATTTAGTTAAAAAAGATATTATTGTTATGAAAAGTGAAGGAATGCCATTAAAAACTTGGTACTTTATAAATGAAAATAAATTACAAGAATTATTATTTGATAATATAGAAGAAGATACAGAAAATGAAATGGAAAAATCAAGTAGTAAAGATGTTATACAACAAGATGTTAAAAAAATTGACAACAAAGCATTAAATAATTTTAGGACAAGCTATGAAGAAATTTTACAACATGATGTAAAAGAAGTTAATATAAATAATAATAAAAACAATAATAAAGAAAATAAGATAGATGGATTATTTAATTTTATTATTAATAATAAAAAAGAAATTCCAGAAGAATTTAAAAATGTAGATTATGAAAAATTGTATCAAACATTAGAAAGATATGAGATGTTATATAGTTGTGATATTTTAGAACAGATATCTAGTGAAAATAAAGAAAAAATCAAAGTGATAACATATGTTATTGCTTTAATGGTGCGTGATAATATTCCTTCAAACACAATTACTAGAACTAAATTAATTGATATATATAAGTTGTGTAAAAACAAACAAATTGAATATGAAAATACGAATAAGGAAATTAGTGACTTTATTAGTTATTATTATAAAAGTGTTATAAATTCAGGTAAAAAGAATGAAATTTAATTAAAAATTAACAATATCCCGAAGTGGGAACTCTGTACTTTCTCTGTATATTTTCGCTAAAAACAGAGGACTAGAAAGCTTGACTTTCTAAGTATTTGTGAGATACTCTCTGTATCTCTTTCCTGCCTTTTGCAAAAGTGCAATTAATAAAATTTTTTAAAGTATTGCATAAATAATAACAATAAAAAACTACAAGAAAATTGGATATAATCTACAAATTATTTTATTAGAAATTAATAAAATCACTTGAAATAAAAACAAATGTTTGATATAATATAGAAACAAAATGCTTTTATGTTTGGAGTGTGATCAGGTGAAAGAATCTTATATTAAATGTCTAAAAAAATTACGACAGTTTAGAAAGTCATTAAATAAAAAAGTAGATCAAAAAAGAGGCAAACTTTATTTTACTTGGATTAAGGATAAAACAGAAAAAGTAGAAAAAGAACAAGATGAAAAGTATATTTATAGAAATATAGCTAAATATACTCTAAAAAATTATGTTATTAGCAAATATACTTATAATAAATCAAACAAAATTGTTAAATCTATTATAAAATCAAACTATATTTTTAAAGATAATAAATATATATTTAATAATCAAGAAATATCTATGGAAGATGTAAAAATACTTATGAAATATGTTTTATTAAAAAGAGGAAATGTTGTATGGATAGATTTTGGCTTTAATGTTGGAAATGAATTTGGTGGTATGCATCCAGCTGTCATATTAAAAAA
>CALYBE010000017.1 GCA_944393735.1 uncultured Clostridia bacterium | reverse complement strand
AATTGTTCAACCACCAACAGATAAAGGTAAAAGATTAAAAATATATTATGGGACACAGGCATCTACAAGGCCACCAACATTTGTTATTTTTGTAAATAACAAAGAATTATTTCATTTTTCTTATGAAAGATATCTGGTAAATCAAATAAGAAAAGAATTTGGATTAGAAGGAACACCGGTTAGAATGATAGCAAGAGAAAAGCATGATAAAGATGAAAACGATTAGAAAAAAAGGAGGAATTAAAAATGGCAGCATATATAATAGTAGGAATAATAGCATATCTATTGGGAAGTATAAGTTTTTCAGTAATAATAAGCAAAAAAATGGCAGGGTTTGACGTAAGAGATAAGGGAAGCGGAAATGCAGGAGCAACAAACATGTTACGCTCTGTGGGAGCAAAAGCAGCAGCACTTACATTGTTAGGTGATGTGTTAAAAGGAGTTGTTGCAATTCTTGTAGCAATAATAGTTGGAAAGATCGCTTCTGACTCAGACAAAGCATTATTAGTACAAATTGCAGGAATATTAGTAGTTGTTGGACACACATTCCCAATATTTTTCGGATTTAAAGGAGGAAAAGGTGTAGCTACGGCATTAGGTGTAGTTTTAATGACAAACTGGCAAATTGGATTAATTTGTTTAGTATTTGCTCTTGTTTTAATGGCTGTATCAAGAATTGTAGCAATGGGTTCAGTTGGAGCTGCAATATTATTCCCAGTACTTGTATTATTCATACACACAAACTATACAGTAACTGAAGGAAGTGGATATTTAATATATAGTATAATACTAGCTTTACTTGTAATATTTAATCACAGAAGTAATATACAAAGAATATTAACTGGAACAGAAAATAAATTAAGCTTTAAGAAATAAAAAATAATAAAAAGAAAAGAGATGAGTTATAGTTGAAAAATATAGCAATAATAGGAAGTGGAAGCTGGGGAGTGGCACTTTCAATTCATTTAGCAAAATTAGGAAATAAAATAAAGATATGGTCATTCTCAGAAGAAGAAAAAGATTTAATAAATAACGAAAAAAAGTGTAAGTTTTTACCAAATGTCAAATTGCCAGAAGGTATAGAATGTACAACTTCTTATAAAGAAGCAATAGAAGGATCAGAATTAATTTTACATGTAACACCATCAAAATTTACAAGAAACATTGTAAAAGGATATAAACAATATGTAACAAATCAACCAATAGTAATATGTTCAAAAGGATTTGAAGCAGATACATTATTAACATTAGATGAAGTCATTTTAGAAGAAATTCCAAATGCAAAAATAGCAGTACTTTCAGGACCAAGCCATGCTGAAGAAGTTTCAATTGCAATACCAACCGTATTGGTAGTTGCATCAAAATATGATGCAGTTTTAAAATTAGTACAAGATACATTTATGTGTGATAAAATGAGAATATATACTTCAAGAGATGTAAAAGGTGTAGAACTAGGAGGAGCTTTAAAAAACATAATAGCATTTTGTGCAGGTGTAGCAGCAGGAATAGGATTAGGAGATAACACATTTGCAGCATTAATAACAAGAGGATTAGCTGAGCTTTCAAGACTAGGAGTAGCTCTTGGAGGTCAAAAAGACACTTTTTATGGATTAAGTGGACTAGGAGACCTAATAGTAACATGTTTAAGTGAACACAGTAGAAATAGAAGAGCAGGAATGTTAATTGGTCAAGGAAAAACTTTAGAGGAAACAAAAAAAGAAGTTGGAATGACAATTGAAAGTATAGATAATATAGTAGTTGCACATGAATTAGCAAAAATTCATGGTATAGAAATGCCAATAGTTGAGGCTGTTTATGGAATTTTATATAAAGGATTAAAGCCAGAAGAAGTAGTAAATATGTTAATGAATAGAGCAAAAAAATCAGAATAAAAGTATTTGTTATATAAAATGAGAACTTTCTAATATTAATATTGATATAATATTATTGATACATAAAAACAATAAATATTATTCGAACTAAAGAATAGAAAATAATAAAAAGTAAATAATAGAAATAGGAGGAATAAAAAATGGGATTTTTCGATAATATTGGAAAAAAAGCTAGTGCTGCTTATGATGCAACAGCTGAAAAAACAGGTAAAATTGCTAAAGAAGCAAAATTAAGAATGAAAATAAATGAGGATAAATCAGATATAAATGATTTATACAAAGAAATTGGTAAAAAAGTATATGAAAAACATGTAAGAGAAGAAAATATAGACATAAGAACAGATTTAGAAGAAGAATGTTCAAAAATTGATGTACTTTCTGCAGAAATAGAAACTTGTTTAAAATCTATATTAGAATTAAGAAACAAGAAAAAATGCCCAAAATGTAATACAGAAATGAATATGGATGCTGTATTTTGTCCAAATTGCGGAGAAAAACAACCAGATGTTGAAGAAAGAGATGCAGAAGCTGTAATTGATGACTTAGAAAATGCAGATATTAAGCCAGAAAATGAAACAGAAAAGAAAATAGTTGAAGAAAAAGTATCAGGTGCTCAATCAACAGAAAACGAAACTACAGGAGAAAATAATCAACAAACATCATCATGGGAAAATCAAAGTAATTCTACAACAAATACTGTAGAAAAAGTAACAGAAGTGCATGCTGTAGAAGTACAAGAAGATGCTAAAGAAGCTATGGAAAATAGCCAACAACAAAATTCAAATAACCAATAATAAATAGCTAAAAATATATAAATAATAATTAATATTAATTATCAATTAATAAGGAAGTATGTAATGAAATTAGTAGTACAAAGAGTAAAAGAGGCAAGTGTAGAAGTAGACAAAAAAATAGTAGGACAAATAGAGCAAGGATTTTTAGTATTGATAGGAATAAAAGTAGGAGATACTAAAGAACAAGCTGATTATTTAGTTAGAAAATTATGCAATTTAAGAGTATTTACAGACGAAAATGATAAAATGAATCTATCTTTAAAAGATGTAAATGGAAAGCTGTTAATAGTATCTCAATTTACCTTATATGGTGATTGTAGTGATGGAAATAGGCCAAGCTTCATAGAGGCAGCAAGACCAGATGAAGCAATTCCTTTATATGAGTACTTTTGCAATGAATGTGCTAAAAATAATATTGAAGTTCAAAAAGGAATTTTTGGTGCAGATATGAAAGTTAAGCTTTTAAATGATGGTCCAGTAACTATTATAATGGAAAAATAAAATTTAAGGAATATGAAGTGAACCCAAAATGTTAAACTTTTTTTTATAACATTTTGGGTTCAGTTTAATGTCCATAAAGTCCATTTTAAATTTTATATAAATTGCAAATATTAGAATCATAGCAAACTTCAATACGATTTTCAAAAATAGCTTTTAATGTATTAATAAAATCAGAATTACTAGGAGAATGAGATGCTATGTGAAGTACTAACTTTTGAGGCAACAATGTAATTAAAGTATTCAAAATATAATCATTATTAGAAAAAGATACATCAGATAAATATTTTGCATTTAATGAGTTTTTATCAATTTCTATATTATTAAAATCTTTGTCAAGTAGTATTGTATTAAATTCTAAAACAACCACATGAACAATCGAATTTTTAGGAACTTGTGAATTGATATATAGTCTTAGAAGAGAAATAAATTCAAGATATTCTCTTTCAATTATATATTCACTAACTGAAAAATCCACTAAATTTTCAAGTAAATTTCTATAATTAAATAACCTAAAATTAATAAAACCTGAAAGTACAATTGAATTATGTGTTGATATATATTCATAAAAAGCATCAAATAAAAGAAGTTGCCTAGATTGAAAAGAAAATTCATTATCATCACAAACATTTTCATCACATAAGTCTATTATCTTATCTAATTCATCATCTTCAAAATAAAAATAATTTGAAGTAAGTATATTTGTTATAATGTCATTTTCAAAAAAATCAATAACTAAATAAGAAAATATTGTTGCGAGTTTTGTATAAAAAAGTTCTTTGTCTATTCCTTTATAATGAATGATTATATTCTTATAATACTTAAATTTATTGCATGAATAACGTACGTTTTGCATATTAAAATCTTTAAATTCATTTTCTAAATATTTTAGAATTTTCTCATTATTTGTCTTTATACATAATGAACTCATTTTAGGCTCCTTTTTGCTTTATCTCATTTTGTATAGTATCTACCAAATTTTTAGTTTCTATACAGTAACTAAGTTATAATATTCTAAAAAGTAAAAAATGAAACTTGTATAAAAAATAAAAAAAAAGCTAAAAATTTCACAAAAAAACGCCCACATCAAAAAAGGTGTGGGTGAGAAAAATTAATTTAATTTTGTATAAATATGATAATCTATATCAGGAAATACGCAATCTTTGGCTTGAATATCGGCTAGGAAATCTTCATCTATTTTATCATGCTTAATTTGTGAATACAATTTAGTAAAACGTCCAATATGATCTTTAATACGTTTTTTTGCATAATCAACCATAGTTCCATTTGTAATAATAAATAACCAATCACTACTTTGAGCAAGAAGAAGTTCACGAGCAGCTTGATTTAAAGCTTCTTTTATAATGCCTTCAGCTTCAGGATAATTTGTTGCAAGTTCAACCATTCTATCACCAGCTTTGTGTAGGTGGCGGTGAGCATAGTCATTAGTAGGATTTAGCCAAACACCACTATAACCATTTGCACCCCAACTTGAACGGCAAGGTGAGCATACTTGAATATTTGGGTATTTATCAATATATTCAGATGGTGTGATTAATTTAAAATTACATTCATCATAATAGATTTTCTTAAATAAAATATATAACCAATATGGACCTTCATACCACCAATGTCCATATAATTCAGCATCATAAGGACACAAAATAATAGGAGGTACTTCCATATATTTTGAAGCATTTTCAATTTGTTCTGTACGAGAGTTTAAGAAGTGACCTGCTTGCATTTCAGCAGAATCATGGGCCCATTGAATATTATAGTAATCTTTTTGTTCTGTTTTTCCGGTTATTCTATAATATTTTATACCTGTATGAACACGAACGCCATTATGTGCAATATATGGTTTTATATAATCATAGTCAGCATCATAACCAATATCTCTATAAAACTCTCTGTAATTGTAATCTCCAGGATATCCATTAATAGAACTCCAAACTTGTTGTGAAGATGTCATATCACGACCAAAACAAACAAGTCCACCAGGTGAAACAATAGGGGCACATGTTCCATAAATTGGAGTAGGGTCAGCATATAGAATTCCATGAGATTCTACAATTGCATATTCGATTCCAAATTCTCTTAGGTATTTATCTGCTTCAGGAATATATCCACATTCAGGAAGCCAAATTCCACGAGGTTTTCTACCAAAATATCTTTCATATGTTTGAACCCCAACTGCAATTTGTGCTCTAACTGTTTCTTCTGTAACATATAAAATAGGGAAATATCCATGTGTAGCACCGCAAGTTATAATTTCTAGAACTCCAATATCTTGAAAGTGCTTAAATTGCTCGATTAAATTACAATTAAAAACATCTCTAAAAAGATGTAAATCATTTGAATATCTATCATAATAATAATGTGCTAATTCATTTAATTTTGGATTATCTGCAGTTCTTTTGATTTCTTTTCCAGATAGTTCAATTAGTTGTTCCAAATAATGAATATATTTTTTGTGTAATAATTCATTATCTAACATTGAAAGTAGAGGAGGAGTTAAAGACATTGTAATTCTAAAATCTACTTTTTCGTCTATTAGCTTTTTAAAAACTTTTAATAGTGGTATATATGTTTCTGAAATTGCTTCATATAGCCATGATTCTTCAAGGTAATCATCACTTTCTGGATGATGTATAAATGGAAGATGTGCATGTAATACAAAGCTTACATATCCTTTTTTTTGCATTTTTTATCAATTCCTTTCTAATGGATAGAGATTATTGTAACCCCAAATAGTGGGGTAATTGTCAAAGGCGATAAGACACCATTTATTAAATAATGTCGTAGGAATTTTTTTACCTACGACATTCCTAAAACATTAAATTCTAGCATGTATGTTTCCAGAAGTTGGATTACCAGAAGAAGATGGGTTTGAAATTCTTTCGAAAAATGAAATATCTTCATTTTGATAAATTGAAGAATACAATTCTTTCAAAATTTCTTCACTTATATAAGGAATATCTTCTTTGTTTTTTTCAGCTGGTAAATTTTTAATTATATCAATTAATGAAATTGATTTTTCTTCTTGATTTTTTACATTCCTAATTTTGACTGTATTATTTTCATTAGTATTAAATAATATGTGGTCATTAGGAGATTCGATTTCATTAGAAGTTGTTACATATATATAATCTGTATGAATATTTTTTTCAATTTCTTTAGTTGCTTCTTCATTATAATGATTTGGGCGTCTACCTAACTCAACTTTATAATCACATTTGCTATCATTTACATGTAAATACCAACTATTTGCAAAGTCATTTATAGGAACTTCAAAACTGTAATTCATAGTGGTATTGTGTACTATTAAAACAGGTCGTGTTATATTAAAGAAGTTTTCTCCATATTGTTTTATATATTTTTCTCTATCTTCATCTGATATATCCCAATATACAAACAATGTAGTTGGTGTTTGATAAAGAATTTTAACTATTGTTTCATTATATCTATAAGGCAAGTCATAATATTCTACTGCTGGAGAATTCTTTAAAGATTTTTTTGTTGTCACAACTGATACATTTTTTTTGCCTGAAGTCTTTGTTAAAGCCTTGGTTGAAGTTTTGGCTAGAGCTTTTGTAGAAACTTTTGTCAAAGCTTTTGTTGAATCTTTTGCTGAAAACTTTGATTTTGTAACCGCTGATTTTTTTTCTCCTTTTTTTGTAGCCTTTTTAGTTTTTTCAGCAACAGAATTTTTAGCCTTAGTAGCTGTATCACTTTCTATTATATCTTTCTTTCTAGTAGTTTTTTTCTTTGAAGTAGTTTCATCTAATTTCTCTGGCTTAATATCTGCAGATTTTTTTGAAACAGTTTCTTCCTTATGTATTATATTTACTAAATTTTTGATTAGATTATTTTTTTTGTTTTTTGGTTCTTCGGTTTTTCGTGACATATTCTTCCTCCTATGTAAAATACATTACTGCACATATCATATATCAAAAATAAAATAAATTCAATAAAAAAAAGAAAAAAAATGAAAAAAATTGCAAAAAAAACAAAGAAGGAATTTATTGACTTTTATTAAGTTTTATGTTAATATAATTACGTTATGCGTTTCGCATACAAACCGTATAAGTGTTATCCATAACACTTTCACTCACAAACAATTTAGGAGGTAATTATGGAATTGTTACGGAACTTAATTAGTGGTCCTACTCTTGGCGTGATTCTTGCGGTGATTGTCTTAATCATTGTCATCGGAACCGGTTATGTCAAGGCACCACCTGATACTGCTATTATCATTTCTGGCTGGCGGAAAAAACCGCGAGTCTTGATTGGTAGAGCAGGCATCAGAATTCCTTTCTTTGAAAGGATTGACAAGCTTACATTGGGCCAGATTACAGTTGATGTCAAGACTGGCGAATTTATCCCGACGAAAGACTATATAAATATCATGGTCGACGCCGTTGCAAAGGTCAGAATTGATACGGAAAATGAAGGCATGATTGAGCTTGCCATGAAAAACTTCTTGAACAAAACTCAAGAAGACATTATTGTTGATTTGCAGGATACTCTGCAGGGCAACTTGCGTGAAATCATTGGTACGATGTTGCTT
Source organism: uncultured Clostridia bacterium (assembly GCA_944393735.1). Taxonomy (GTDB): domain Bacteria; phylum Bacillota; class Clostridia; order TANB77; family CAG-508; genus CAG-269. The sequence continues at coordinate 10,599 of CALYBE010000017.1, read as the reverse complement.
AAAGACATCTGCAATGATAGAAATGGCTTCGGAAATGGAGTTCAGGAAAGTGCAACTCCTGATATGAGGAAACTCGGTATCGAAATTCTGTCTTGTAATATCCAGAATATTACTGACCGAAATGGACTCATTGAAGACATGGGTATGGACAATACCGCAAAAATCAAGAAAGACGCAGCCATTGCCAAGGCAGAGTCTGAAAGAGACATTGCAATTGCCCAAGCAGAAGCAAAGAAAGCTGCAAATGATGCACAGGTTAAGGCCGAAAGCGATATTGCAGAGAAAAATACCCAGCTTGAGATTAAGAAGTCTAATCTTAAGAAAGAAGCTGATGTAAAACGAGCAGAAGCTGATGCTGCATATCGTATCCAAGAACAAGAACAGAGAAGGGCAATAGAAGTTAATTCTGTGAATGCTGATATTGCCAAGAATGAACGAATGGTAGAACTTAAAAAGGCAGAAGTAAATGTGACTGAGCAGGCTCTTGATGCAGAAGTCAAGAAAAAGGCAGATGCTGAAAAGTATGCAGCTCAGCAGAAGGCTGATGTTGAACTGTATCAGCGTCAAAAAGAAGCTGAGGCCAAAAAGTACGAAGCTAATCAGGCAGCTGAAGCTCTGAAGATTCAGGCTGAAGCTGAAATGTATGCAGCTCAACAGAAAGCAGAAGGTATTCGTATTATTGGCGAAGCTGAAGCTGCATCTATCAAAGCCAAGGGATTGGCAGAGGCTGAAGGCATAAGCAAAAAAGCTGAAGCCCAGAAGAAGATGGGCGAAGCTTCTGTGCTTGAAATGTACTTTAATGCTTTCCCGCAGATTGTGGCAGCTGCAGCTAAACCTCTGGAAAATGTTGATAGCATTACCATGTTTGGCGAAGGTAATTCTGCCAAGGTTGTTGAAGATATTGTCAAATCCATTCAGCAAGTCAGTAAAGGTGTCGAAGCTTCTACTGGCATCAATCTTCCTTCTCTTCTGACAGGATTCCTTGGAGGAAAGGCTTTGAAATCTGCTTCTCAGGACAGAAAAGAAGACAATCCTGACGGAGACGATGCTGATCAAGAAGTTTAAGAGGACAATCAAAATTCTAAATAAGAATTAGATTGTTTACACGAAATTAGTTCGGTAAATTAAATAGGAGTGGGCATTGCCCACTCCTATGTTTTTTTATATTCTTAGGGAAAATCACTTTTTCCTAGTAAATAAAAAGGTTTCACCCTAACAGATGCACACAATTTTACTATGTAAAATCTTGTGCTTTCTTAAATGTTATGATAAACTGAAAGAGTAAAAAATTAATTTAATATTGTAGTAAAATAATTAAGTAAATAGAGGAGAATTATAATGCAAGGACAAATACCACAATTTTTTCAAGAAATGTTATTAAAACAATACGGAGAAGAAGAAACTAAAAAAATATTAAAAGGATACGAAAAACAAAAACCTGTAACACTTAGAATAAACACGATAAAAGCTACAAATGAAAAAATAAAAAATGAATTAAAAGACGCTGGAATAGAATTTCGAGAAATTGAATGGAATAAAGATGCACTAATCATAAAAGAGGTAAGAGAAGAAGAAATAAAGAAACTCGAAATATATGAAAAAGGTGAGATATATTTACAAAGCTTATCATCAATGCTACCACCTCTATTTTTAGAACCCAAAGAAGGAGAAAACATTTTAGACATGGCAGCAGCACCAGGAGGAAAAACAACTCAAATTGCAGCAATAACAAATAATAAAGCTTTTATAACAGCATGTGAAAAAAACAAAGTAAGGGCAGAAAGACTAAAATATAATTTACAAAAACAAGGAGTCGGTTGTGTAAATGTAATGCTAGAAGATGCAAGAAAATTAAGTGATTTTTTCTCTTTTGATAAAATCCTATTAGATGCACCATGTAGTGGAAGTGGAACAATCAATATATTTAACAAAAATTTTAATAAAGAATTAGTAGAAAGGTCTGCAAAAATACAAGAAGAGTTATTATCTAAAGCTTTAAGAATATTAAAACCAGGAAATGAAATGATATATTCTACATGTTCTATACTTGAAAAAGAAAATGAGAACATATTAAAAAGGGTTTTATCAAAAACAAAAACAGAAATAGTTCCAATAAATTCAATTAATGGAATACCATTATTACCAACAACAATAGATGGTACAATATGTGTGTGCCCAACCGAATTGTATGAAGGATTTTTTGTTGCGAAGATAAGAAAAAGAAAATTATAAAATATATGATGGGCTTAAAAACAGAAGAAGATGTTGTTAATATGATAAAAAAATTTAGAAAAAATAGAAAAAAGGATTAGAATGAAGGTTATGCTAGATACTAATATTCTTATTTCTGCATTTGTTTTTAAGAGCAAAAAATAGATAAACCAGAAATAATGAATGCTACTGAATTTTTAGAAAAATATAGCTAAATAATTTTTTTGGCTTATACTATAAAAAGTTCAAAAAACTATTGACAAACCTTTGTCAGTATAGTATAATAAGTATCGTTACAAGAAGAAGTTATCCACTTCTCACCTTATCTTAGAGGAAAAAGGTTAGAAAAATTATTATATTATATTTATTTTTATTATTTATATATGAAAAAATATAACTATAATTGTGTGGAATTGACTTGTAACAAAGTCAATTTTTTTATTTTATTTATAAGTACATAAAATAAAGCAAAATAAAAAATTGAAAAAATCTAGGAGGTGTTTTATATAAAACAAGAATTACCAATAAATGGTCAAATAAGAGCCAAAGAAGTGAACTTAATAAGTGAAGATGGAGAAAAATTAGGAATTGTACCACTAGCAAGAGCATTAGACCTTGCAGAAGAAAAAAAATTAGATTTAGTACTAGTATCACCAAATGCACAAGTACCAGTATGCAAAATTATGAACTATGGAAAGTACAAGTTTGAACAAGCAAAAAAAGAAAAAGAAGCTAAGAAGAAACAAAAAGTACAAGAAACAAAGGAAATAAGAATAACTCCAAATATTGAAGAACACGACTTTGGATTTAAAGCAAAAAATGCCAGAAAATTTCTAGAAGATGGAAACAAAGTAAAAATTACTGTAAGATTTAGAGGAAGAGAATTAAATAACACAAAGATGGGAGAAGATGTATTAAAACAATTTATATCAAACTTAGAAGATGTTGCAGTAGTTGAAAAAAGTCCAAAATTAGAAGGAAAAAACATGTTTACTATATTAGCAAAAAAAGTCTAAAATATAGTTAACTATAAAATATAATTGATTCATAAATAATTAATATAAATCAATTAAAGTTCGTAGACAAAAAATTACTAAAAAATTAAACATGACTATTATACATGCTAATAAAGCTTGCCAAGATTTAAAAATATAAATCTATAAAGCTTAAAATATAAACAAAATATCGAAAGGAGTATTACAATGCCAAAGTTAAAAACAAATAAAGCTGCAAAGAAAAGATATTCTTTAACAGCAACAGGGAAAGTAAAAAGAACAACAGCTAATAGAAGACACTTATTAGCAAACAAAACAAAAAGACAAAAATTATCAAGCAGACGCCCAGGAGCATATGCAGATAAATCATGTGAAAATACAATAAAGAAATTATTACCATATGGTAACTAAAAAGAAAGTTAGGGAGGGAAAATAAATGGCAAGAGTAAAATCAGCAATGACAACAAGAGCAAGACATAAAAAAGTATTAAAACAAGCAAAAGGATATTATGGTGCAAAACACTATAGATTCAGAAATGCTAATCAAGCAGTATTAAAATCATTATCATATGCATATGTTGGAAGAAAGGATAAAAAGAGCAATTTCAGAAAACTATGGATATCAAGAATAAATGCTGCTGCAAGAATGAATGGATTAACATATAGCAAATTAATTTCAGGATTAAAGAAAGCTAATGTAACAATAAACAGAAAAATGTTATCAGAAATAGCTATAAGTGATCCAAAAGCATTCACAGAAATAACAAAAATAGCAAAAAATGCATAATTAACAAGTTCTAAATAATTATTAAAAATTAATAATATGTATATTTAATTTCTATGTCAAGTGCATAACAGCACTTTATTAGAACTTAAAGAAGTATAAAAGGAAGGAGGTCTTTATTTTGAATAATATAAATTTCAAAATAAGGGCTCTTTTTGCATATTTATATACATTTTAAGTAATAATTAAAATAGTAAGATATTTAATTTTAAGTAAAAATAGGTTATAGATTTCCTAATTGAAAATCTAAATAATTTATTAAGGAGAAAAGTTAATTCTAAGAATTAACCTAGATTTATATAATGAATATAGGAATTGATATAGATGGTGTATTAACCAATTATGAAAGAGCAAGAATGGATTATGCAACTAAATTATGTGTAGAAAAAAATTGGCCAATAACTGTAAATGAGAATGAATATAAAGAACAAAAAACTTTTAATTGGACTGAAGAACAATTAAATGAATTTTGGTATAAGTTTTTATTCTCATATGTAGTAGATGGCGAACCAAGATTGTTTGCACAAGAAATAATTGAAAAATTAAAAAAAGAAGGAAATAAAATAATTCTTATAACTGCAAGAGATGAAGAAGGATTGACACCAGAACATTATGGAGAAATGCAACAATTAACAAGAAAATGGTTAGAAAAACAAAATATAAAATATGATAAATTAATATTTACAATAAATGAAGAAAAATTAGAAAAATGTTTAGAAAATAATATAGATTTAATGATAGAAGATTGTCCAAGCAATATCGCAGAAATATCAAAGAAAATTAAGGTTATAAAATTTGATTGCCAATATAATAAACATGTAACAGGAGATAATATTATTACAGGATATAGTTGGTATCATATTTATAGAATAGTAAATGAAGAAAAAGAAAAAAAGGTTGAAAAATAATTACAATTTTAGTAGTACCAAAATTTGATTTTTTCCAACCGGATTTTTGTATTTAAAGAAAGGAAATAAAGAAATGGCAAAAATATTAGAAGATGTATCAAGAACATTTAATGAATTTTTATTATTACCAAATTTAACAGATGAAAGGTGTATACCATCAAATGTATCACTAAAAACACCACTTGTAAAATTTAGAAAAGGAGAGGAACCAAAATACTCAGCAAATGTGCCAATGGTATCTGCAATAATGCAATCAGTATCAGGAGAAGAAATGGGAATTGCCCTAGCAAGAGAAGGAGGAGTTGCATTTATATTTGGCTCACAATCTATAAAATCTCAAGCAGAAATGGTATATCATGTAAAAAAACATAAAGCAGGTTTTGTAGTAAGTGATTCAAATGTAAAAAGTGATACACCATTAAGAGAGGTAATCAAATTAGTTCAAGAAACAGGACATTCAACAGTAATGATAACAGAAGATGGAACAGCAAATGGTAAGTTTTTAGGATTAGTAACAGACAAAGATTATAGATTATCAAGAGACGATATGGATGCACCAATATCAGAATACATGACTCCTAAAGAGAGAGTTGTTTGGGCAGAAGAAGGAATTACATTAGTAGATGCAAACGATATTATTTGGAAAAACAAAAAAGAATGTTTACCAATATTAACTAAAGAAGGAAACTTAAAATATTTAGTATTTAGAAAAGATTATGAAGAAAGAAAACATAATCCAAATTCATTATTAGATGAAAATAAAAGATACATAGTTGGAGCAGGAATAAATACAAGAGACTATGAAGAGAGAATACCAGCACTTGTTGATGCAGGAGTAGATTTAATATGTATAGATTCTTCTGATGGATATTCTGTATGGCAAAAAAATACTATTCAATTTGTTAGAGAGAAATACGGAGATAATCTAAAAATAGGAGCTGGAAATGTAGTAGATGCAGAGGGTTTTAGATATTTAGCAGAAGCTGGAGCAGACTTCATAAAAGTTGGTGTAGGTGGAGGTTCTATTTGCATCACAAGAGAAACTAAAGGAATTGGAAGAGGACAGGCAAGTGCATTAATAGATGTTGTAGCAGCACGTGATAAATATTTTGAAGAAACAGGTGTATATATTCCAATATGCTCAGATGGAGGAATAGTACATGACCACCATATAACTATTGCATTAGCTTTAGGAGCAGATTTTGTAATGATGGGACGTTATTTTGCAAGATTTGATGAAAGTCCAACAAGAGTTGTAAAAATCAATAATAATTTTGTAAAAGAATATTGGGGAGAAGGTTCAAATAGAGCTAGAAACTGGCAAAGATATGATATGGGAGGAGATAAAAAACTTTCTTTTGAAGAAGGTGTTGATTCTTATATTCCATATGCAGGTTCTTTAAAAGAAAACTTAGAAATCACAGTTGCTAAAATTAAATCTACTATGTGTAATTGTGGTGCAATTACAATTCCAGAATTACATGAAAAAGCAAGACTTACATTAGTGTCAAGTGTTAGTATTACAGAAGGTGGAGCACATGATGTAATACTAAAAGAAGTAGATAGTCAATATAAATAGTTAAAATACAAAATAATAATACGAATTTTAAAAAAACTTTAATAAAAGAAATCCCTTATATAAATTATTTTGCAATACCGCGCAAGCGACCAAATGGAGCACAGCGGAATGCGACTTGGAGCAACCTACATCTGGTTTGAAAATTTTGTAGGTTGCGACACCAAAGTATAAAAAATAATTTATATAAGGGATTTCTTTTTAAATTTTACTTCTACTTCGTATTACTATTTTGAATCTTTATTCTTTTTTCATTTTAGGTTTAGAAATTAAGGAAGCAATATATCCAAAGAAAATAGCTGCAGCAATGCCACCAGCAGCAGATGTAACTCCGCCAGTAAATGCACCAACAAGACCATATTCTTTAACACCTTTAATAGCACCTTTAGCTAGATTATAGCCAAAACCAGTTAGAGGAACAGTAGCTCCTGCACCAGCAAAATCAACAATATATTGGTATATACCAAGACCTCCTAAAATTGCTCCTAATGTAACAAATAAAACCAAAATTCTAGCAGAAGTAAGTTTTGTTTTATCTATTAAAATTTGTCCAATAATACATATAAAACCACCTGTACAAAAGCATCTTAGCAATTGTAGCCAATCTATACTTTGTAACCAATCCATATAAATTCCTCCTATTTACATTTCGATACTAATTGCGTGAGCAATGCCTGGAATAGATTCTCCTTGTTGAGAAGATGTAGAATTCATAAGAGCACCAGTCGCAATAAATAAAATTCTTTTTATTTTTTTTTCTTTAAGTTGTTTGAAAAAGTATCCAGAAAATACAGTGGCACAGCAACCACAACCACTTCCGCCAGAGTGAGTATCTTGACTTGCTTTGTCAAAAATTAATACACCACAATCATTGTAATTAGATTTAATATTGTATCCTTTATCTAAAGCAAGTTCTGTTAAAATATCTTTACCAATATAACCTAGGTCACCAGTAATAATAGCATCATAATAATTAGGACTACGCCCAGTATCCTTAAAATGACATACTAATGTATCTAAAGCCGCTGGTGCCATCGCAGCTCCCATATTATTAGCATCTTTTATCCCCATATCAACAATTTTCCCTGTAGTAATGTGAGTAATATAAGGACCTTCGCCTTCTTTTGAAATAACAGCGGCGCCAGCTCCAGTTACTGTCCATTGTGCAGAAGGTGGACGTTGATTTCCTAATTCAAGAGGAAATCTAAATTGTTTTTCAGCACTACAAAAATGACTTGAAGCTGCACATAAAACATGTTGTGCACAACTTTCAATCATAATAGCGCCTAGGCTAAGACCTTCAACAAAAGTAGAACAGGCTCCAAATATTCCAAAAAAAGGAATATTTAGCTCTCTAAAACCGAAAGCTTGAAGAAATACATTGATTTAACAAATCACCTGCAAAGCAATATTCAATATTACTTGAAGCAACTCCGGATTTTGAAATAGCCATATTTGCAGTTTCTTTTATAATCTTACTTTCAGACTTTTCCCAAGTTTTTTCACCCCAAAATTCATCTTGTATACATTTGTCAAAATATTTAGCTAAAGGACCTTCAGCTTCTTTAGGTCCAACTATAGATGCAACTTCTGTAATACAAGGAGGTTTTTCAAATTTTATAGTTTGTTTTCCAAGTTTTTGCATAAAATATCATTCCTTTCTTTTATACTGTTCCTTACAAGTCTTGGTTTTACTACAAAAGTAATTACACTAAAGTAATAGATTGTGTATTAAAAATTAAATATATAAGACCAACTAAAATAGAAGTAGAAATACCAAAAACAAGAACAGGACCAGCAACAGTAAACATCTTGCTACCAACACCCATAATATATCCTTCAGATTTATATTCCATAGATGGAGAAACAATAGAATTTGCAAAACCAGTAATAGGAATCAAAGAACCAGCACCAGCGAATTTACCAATTTTATTAAAAATATTAAGTCCTGTCAGAAAAGCACTAATACCAATTAATATTATAGAAACAATAGTGCCTGATATTTCTTGAGATAAACCTCTTGATTTGCAAATATCTAATATAATTTGACCTATTGAACAAATTAATCCACCAACCCAAAAAGCATTAAAACAATTTTTTAAAATAGGTGAATTAGGTGATTTTTTGTTAACATATTCTTGATAATCTTTTTTTGAATCTAATGGTTTCATAATAACCCCCAAAATCTTTTCTGTGTAAGAAAAATTTGAAACAATGCAATTTTAACTTACAGTTTTGTTATTTGTAATATTTCCAAAAAATAAAAAAATATACTGTATAAAGTTAATATTACAAAAATATTACAAAAAAATTACAAAACAAGTAATTTGATTACATTTTGCATAAAGCTATTGACTTTTACTTTAAAAAAGATAAAATAAAATCAGCAAATTATAGTAATTAAAAGAAAGGATTGATATTAAAAATGAAAAATCAAAATGGAATGAGTTTAGTAACATTACTTGTTACAATAGTTGTATTATTGATATTAGCAGGTGTAACAATAGCAATGTTATCAACCTCTAGCAATGAAAAAGCAGATGACCAAACAAGTTATCTAAATACAGAAAATGAAATTATTAATAGAATGAATGTTGCATATAGTGTAGTAAAATCAAATGCAGACATAAAAATGGCAACAGTAGAAGGATATTCTCCAATTGGAATTAGTCCAGAAGGTATAGATTATGGAGAAGAATTAGCAAAAGTTGTTGCAAAAGAATTAGGATTATCTGATACTGATATAGAAAGAGATTTAAGTGATGAACCAGTTGTAGATGGAAAATATCATGTAATATACAATTCAGAAGATCATACAATAACAATGTTATATGGAGATGAGCAATTTTCTCAAACAGTTGATTCAAATGGTACATATTCAAATATAGAAAGTGTGATAACTCTTACAGCAACTGATGTTGTTTGTTCAAAATATCCGCAAAATGTAATAAAATAATTTTTGACTAAAAAATAGAAATATTGCTTACTAAAAAATTGTGTACACTAAAGAAAGGAGCAGCTAACATTGAGTTAGCTTAACTTAGAAATGAATGTGATTTTATATATAATAATATTTATAATAGGAACTATAATAGGAAGTTTTTGTGGGTTAGTGGCATATAGAGTCCCAAGAAATATAAAGATATTTGAAAGACGCTCATATTGTCCTAAGTGTAACCATGAATTAAATTTTGTTGAAAAAATACCAATTTTAAGTTATATATTTTTAGGCGGTAAATGTAAATACTGCAAACAAAAAATTAGTTCAAAATATTTAATTATAGAAGCAGTAACTGGAATAATACTTGTACTATTAGCTCAAACATTTGATATAAGTGTATATTCATGCAGTTTAAATTCATTTATAATATTCGTATTTGCAGTACTATATTTTATGGCAATAATGATAATTTCTGCTATAGATAAGGAATACAGAACAATAGATAAAAAAGTACTATTATTTGGGGTAATTATTTCTTTGATTTTTATGATATATCAATATATTATAAATTCAACAAGCATATATAGTTATATCACATATATATCAATATATATCATCTTATTAGTAGTAGATACATTTTTGTTGAGAAGATATGCAATAGATAGTTATATAATTAATGTATTAATGTTTATATATATAATCTTGTCTTTCTCACAAGTAATTGTGACTATTTTGACTATAATAATGGCATTTTTAGCAATAATGATATATTTGGTAATACAGGTAATTACTCAAAAAAGATCAATTAAGAAAAAGATTTCATTAAAAGATATTCCTTTAGGATTTTACATAGGAGTATGTAATATTATAACACTTTTTATGACAAATTTATTTTTGCAGTTAGCAAAATAAAATTTTAAAGTATAGGAAATATTTCTACATTTTAAATACAAATTTGGCAAGCTAAATAATTATAATTAAGTAAAATACATATAACTTTTTACATAATAATAAATTATCACAAATAGTTATATATTAATATTTTTAGACAAAACATAGCTAGGGTATAACAATTCGGGTCTTGTCTGCAAAATATTGATGTATAAATTTTACATAATAATAAATTATCACAAATAGTTATATATTAATATTTTTAGACAAAACATAGCTAGGGTATAACAATT
>CALYBE010000016.1 GCA_944393735.1 uncultured Clostridia bacterium | reverse complement strand
AATTTTAAAAACTCAGCATAATCTATACTTTTATTTTGATAGCCTCTTTCTATTAATTCTGATACTATCTCTTGCTCTAGTCTTTTCTTTTCTTCATCTGTCTTATCTTCTTTTTTTAAAATTACTGCTTTTTTTTTTCTATGTTTTATATTTTGCCAATTTCCATATGATATTCCTAATATACTTGCAAATTCACTCTCTTTTAATTTTATTCTATATGGCTCATATAATTTTAAAAACTCTGTATAATCTATTCTTTTATTTTGATAACCTCTTTCTATTAATTCTGATACTATCTCTTGCTTTAATTTTTCTCTGTCTTCATCTGTTTTATCTTCTTTTTTTAAAATTACTGCTTTTTGATTTCTATGTTTTATATTTTGCCAATTTTCATATGATATTCCTAATATACTTGCAAACTCACTTTCTTTTAATTTTATTCTATATGGTTCATATAATTTTAAAAGCTCTGTATAATCTATTCTTTTATTTTGATAACCTCTTTCTATTAATGTAGATACTATCTCTTGCTTTAGTTTTTCTCTGTCTTCATCTGTCATATCTTTTTTTAAAATTACTGCTTTTTCATTTCTATGTTTTATATTTTGCCAATTTCCATATGATATTCCTAAAACATTGGCAAATTCTTTTTCACTTATTTCTTCTTTATATAATTCATATAAAGCCAAAAACTCACTATAAGTTATGTGCTTATTTGCATAACCTTGAGCAATTAATTGTTCTCTTATCTCCTTATATCTTTCTTCAAAATTATATGACATTTCTTACTCCTTAACATAACTAATATACCATATTTTTAACAAAAATACAAGGTATTTGCCTAATATCTTGTATTTTCGATGTTTTATCAAATTTATTCTAGCTCTAATTGAATTTAAATTTTTATGTTATTTATTTAATGACTCTAAATATGGTAACACTTCACTAAATATTTTTCCACCAACTGGTGCTGCAACACCACCACCTTGTATTATGCCCCACTTATCGCAGTTTTTACATTATAAGTTAAATGTAATCTCTATTCTGTTTTGAGAATAAATTTCTATTCTATTTATAACTTCCTTTAAGAAATCATTTGACATATAATTTTCACTTTTGAATTTTTTTACAGTTTCTTTTATTTGTGTTTCATCTAACTTATTACTATCGTCTTGTTGTAATTCTTCTATTAAATCTTTGTATTTTGTTATTTCTTCTTTTGCTCTTTCATATTCTGTTTTAAATTCTTCTACTGTTATATATTTTTCACATTTCTTCTTATTTATGTTCTGGATAAAAATGATGCCTGGGAGTTTACAGCATTCGTTTCCAGTGGGCCCAATAATGGTAATCTGGTTTGCCATGTTCTACAGTATTATTAATCCGATTTGCTAAAAGTCGAATTGTAATTGATTAACCTTTAACAGAACTTTCCTTTTCTACTACGAGTGTATTACATTCGTAGTAGTTTTTTTCAAAAAAATAAAGGGTAAAAAACCCTCTATTTAAAATTAATCTCTATTGATAATGTATTTTCAATAAATTTAGCATGTATTTCTCCATTATTTAATTCTACTAATTGTTTTGCTATCGATAATCCTATTCCTGTTGACTCTTTTGCATTTTCTACAGAAAAATAACGATTGAAGATTTTTTGAACTGTTGTAGCATCTAATGAATTTGTTTTATTAGAAAAAATTATTTTCCCATTCTCATTCATTTCGACTCTAAAATTACCATTACTATATTTTGATACATTTGATAGTATATTTTCAAAAATTCTTATAATAGATATTTTATTTACATTTCTATATAATTTTTTATCACTAATCAAAATTGTTGGAATAATATTTTTCTCTTTAAAAATACTATAAAAATTCACCAAAGTTTCTTCTAAAATTTCATTTATACAGCATTTTTCTTTTTTTATATTTAAATCCATATTCATTGTGTCTATTATTTTTGAAAATTCGAATAATTGTCCTGTAAGTTCAGTCATTTCACCTGCCTTTTTTTGTATTATTTTTAAATAATTTGATTGTTTGTCAGATAATTTTTCTTGATTTATTAGGTCTGCATATCCATTGAGTGCTGTTAAAGGAGTTCTTAAGTCGTGGGATATATTAGTTATTATTCTTTTTAATTCTTGATTTCCATTTTGATACTGTAATTTTTGTTTTCTCAATTCTATTAAATTATTATTTAAGTTCATAGTTAAATTTTTAATATCTTTATCTGCTGAAGATATTGTTATTAGATTATTAGTATCTGTTTTTAATATATAATCAAAATATTTTTCAATTTCTTTTGTTGATTTTTTTATCAAATATAATTTTATTATTAATAATATACAAACAAATACTAATATGATAATTATAAATAATAAGCTAATATCCACTTTTTCCTCCTTACTTTAGTTCTTTTTTAGAAAATATATAAACCCCAAAAAAATTTACAATCACTATTAAAGTTATAGAATAAATAGGCATTTGTTGTAGTATTTCTAAATTATTATCTTCAATTTCCTCTGCTTGTCCTTGAGGTATTGATAAATAAATTATTTGAGCTATCTTAACTTTTTGTTCTCCTGGATAGTTTGGATTAGGGTATTGACTAATAATATAAGCATTACCATTTTCATAATAAGTATTTGTTCCATATTTAGGGCTTTTAGCAATATAAGAAGCTGAAGCTTGTGCTACATACATTGCTATAAAAAGAATAATACATATTGTAGTTGTTATAGTTATTTCCGAGCACATCATTGCTATAAAATTAAAAATAGAGCAAAATGATATAATTATTAAAATAGTATCTAAAATTGTCATTAATAATTGAGCTATTGAAATCTGAATTTTTTCCAATAGAAGCATTCCAAATGAAAAGACTAATAATATATATATCAATTCACATAATATTGATACTATTATACTGATAATTAGATTTGATAGAAAAATAGAAGTCCTACTATGTCCAACTATTATCTTATTTCTTATTATTCCTTGTGAATACTCTTTTCCAACAAATATACTTACAAATATTGAAATCAATAATCCAATATACTTTATAAATTCATTTATAGCATCATTAAGTAGCATATCTCCTCCAATTTTATATCTTATTAAAGAAAAAATAGCTATAACAACTGTGAAAAATATAAAAAGCCAAAAAATAGTATCTTTTTTTAATCTAAAAAAACCTGCCTTTAATAATTTAATCATTATCTGCACCTCCTATTAAATTTAAATAATAATTTTCTAATGACTCTCCTTTTTCTTGAAAATTATTTACTATACAATTTCTTTTTGAAAGTGCAATAACAAGTTCTGATACATTTATTTTTTCATATATATCTAATGTATCATCTGAAATGACTTTATAAGCTAGCTCCTTTTCTTCTAAATATTTAACACACTCTTTTATATTAGTTACTGTTATTTGCGTTCTTTTTCTAAAATTTTGTTCTAATTCATTTTTATCAATTTCTTTAATAATCTTTCCTTTATCTATGATGCCATAAAAAGTTGCTATTTTAGATAGTTCATCTAAATAATGACTAGAAATCAGAAATGTAATACCTTTTTCTTTATTTAATTTTAAAATCAATTCTCTTATTTCTATAATTCCCTCAGGATCTAGTCCATTTATAGGTTCATCTAAAATTAACAAATCTGGATTTCCAACTAATGCAATAGCTAAACCTAACCTTTGTTTCATTCCTAAAGAAAAATGTTTAGCTTTTTTCTTTCCTGTATTGTTTAATCTGACAAGTTTCAGTATTTCTTGTAAATTGTCATAAGAAGGTAATCCTATAATTTTGTATTGTTCTTTAAGATTATCTTCTGCAGTCATGTCTGTGCAAATTGATGGAGTTTCAACCATTCCTCCTACTCTCTTTCTTGTTTCTACAATTCTTCTGCTATTATTTGATATTCCAAAAATAGTATATTCTCCTGATGTGACTTTTTGTAATCCACAAATCAGTCTTATCAAAGTTGTCTTTCCAGCCCCATTTTTTCCAATCAATCCATATATTGCTCCTTTTGGAATATGCATATTAAGATTGTTTAAAGCTTTAAAATGACCATATTTTTTTTCGATATTATTTGTTTCCAATATATATTCCATTTTCTTCCTCCTATTATAATAAGTTTATCATAAAATAGTTAAGAAAACAGTTAAGAATTAGTTAAGATTTTAATCATATAACTTAAAACCTATTCCCCATACAGATTCTATATATTCGTCATTTGTTACACTTCTTATTTTTTTCCTTATATTACTTATATGAACCTTTAAAGCATTTTCATCATATTTTTGGGTTTCAATAGTTACATTATCATTTTCACTTATTAGTTGAATTAATTTTGTTTTTGTTATGATTTCTTTGGGGTTTGACAATAATTGTTTTAATATTGTATATTCTATTTTTGTTAAATTAATTTCTTCTTTTTTTATGTACAATGTATGTGTTTTTCTATCCAATACCATATCTTTATATGATAAGTTTTTATTTTCTCCCTTTTTATTTATTCTCAATTGAACTTTTATTCTTGCCAACAATTCATTTGTATCAAATGGCTTAGTAATATAATCATTAGCTCCACTTGATAATATATTTACTTTATCTTCTGATGCTATTTTTGCACTTATAACTATAATTGGTATATCTTTTACCTTTTTTATAATTTTTTCACCAGTTATTCCTGGTAACATTAAATCTAATAATATTAGATCTATGTTGTTTTTTTCAAGTAATAGTATTGCCTCTGTTCCAGAATATGCACTGATTACTTCATATCTTTCTTTTTCTAAAACATTTTTTATTAAATTATGAATGTCTATATCATCTTCTACAATTAATATTTTTCTCATTTCCAATTTCACCTACAAATTTTATATTATTTATTTAATGACTCTAAATATGGTAACACTTCACTAAATATTTTTCCACCAACTGGTGCTGCAACACCACCACCTTGATGTCCGCCTTCTCCTGTTGGGTTGTATAATGTTATAAGTAAAACCATATAAGGCTCATCTGTTTCTGCTACACCACAAAATGATGTTACATATTTTCCTGTATTTACACCATCTTCTGATGTTCCTGTTTTTCCTCCTATTTCATATCCTTCAACTTTTGCATTTTTTCCTGTTCCTTCTGATACTACACTATTCATCATACTTAAAACTTTTTCTGCATTTTCTTTTGAAATTATTTGTTCTCCTGTTTCTACAGGCATATCTGTTTTTTCTCCTGTTTGACTATTTATAATACTTTTTACTATTCTTGGTTTTATATATGTTCCATCATTTGCAATTGATGAAACTGCTGTTATCATTTGTAATGGTGTTATTTCAAATCTTTGACCAAAACTTATTGTTGCAAGTTCAACAGGTCCTGCTTTTTCTTCTTTTATAAATATACTGTTAGCTTCTCCTGGTAACTGTATTCCTGTTTTTGAAAATAATCCGAATTTACGCAAATATTCATAATATTTTGTAACTCCTATTTTTTGACCTAGTCCTATGAAAACTGGATTACATGAATTCATTAATGCTTGCCTTAAACTTTCAGCACCATGTGGTCTATAATATCTCCAACATTTTATACGTACTCCTGCAACTTCAATTGAACCAGTACAAGTGAATTGCCCTTCTTGATCTATATCTGTTACAATTCCTTCTTGTAAAGCCGCAGATGCAGTTACTGTTTTAAATACAGAACCCGGCTCATATGTGTCTGATATTGCTTTGTTTCTCCACATTTGTTGCATTGCAGTTGTTCTATCTGTTGAGTCTAATGTTGCCCATTCTGCTTTTTGTTGTTCTGTATGTGGCTCATATGGACTATTTAAATCATAGCTTGGATATGTTGCCATTGCTAAGATGTCTCCATTTCTAGGGTCCATTGCTATTATGCTTCCTCCATCTGTGCAAACATTATCAATACATGCTTCTTCTAAATATTTTTCTACTATTGATTGTATTGTCATATCTATTGTTAATATTAAATCATTTCCATCTATTGCGGGAACATATTCTTCATCTCCTAAACTAACACCAGCGGCATTAGTTTGTCTTTCAATTCTCCCATTTGTTCCTTTTAATTCTTCATCATATTTTGCTTCTATTCCATCTAATCCTTGATTGTCACTTCCACAAAAGCCTATTACCTGTGCTGCTAAGTCTCCATATGGATAATATCTTTTTGTATCTTCATCTATATTTATTCCTGCTGTTATTCCTGTTTCTTCCATCCATATTCTTAATTCATCAGTTTTTTCTTTATCTACCTTTTTTATTATTGTTTCAATTGAACTTCTTTTACTTACTTTTTTTAATACTTTTTCATAATCTAATTCAAATATTTCACTTAGTTCCTTTGCTACTTTTTCTTTGTCTTCTTTGGCTATATTAGTTGGGTTTACTGTTACCGCTTCTACACTTGAACTTACTGCTAATATGTATTTTCCTGTAGCATCATAAATTGTGCCCCTCTTAGCTGTTATACTCCTACTCTGCGATTGCTGGCTAGTCGCTTTTCCACTTAGTTCTGCTCCCCAAACAAATTGTATATACCCTATTCTTACTGTTAGTAATGCAATTATTATTAATACAACAAATAATGCATTCCTCATTTTCTTTTTATTTGATAGTGATATTGGCATAATTAATAATCTCCTTTCGAATAAAATGCTTTTATTTTTTGTTACAATCTCTATTTATGATTGTAATTTTTTAAACTTCATGCCTTTATCTAATATTATGCTTTATATTTAATAATTATAAAAAGATTTGAGGTTTTTACTATTAATAATTGTAAAACTAGTATTGTGTATTTTTATTACTCATTTTATTTTATATTTTTTGATTTTTTCTTTATCTTCATTACTTACTCTGAAAGATTCACATATCTTTTGTATAGATTTATTTTGTGTAAATTTATCTAAATTATTTTTACAAATGAATTTTTCTGTTTTTTCTTTTTGTTTTATGAATGCAATTGAAATAAGCCATGCAATAGCCATTTGCACATAATACTCTTTATTTTGTATTTTATCTATTTTTTGCAATATTTTGTCTATATAGTCTTCTGTTAAATAATAATCTAGATACATTACAAGTGCAAATCTTATTTCATATTCTTTATTTGAATTTATATATTGTTCTAAAAATTCCCACATTCCTTTCATGTGCTTTTTTGTTATTTTTAAATTGCCACATGTTACATCACATACAGCCCAACTATTAATTTTGGGAACAAATTTTTTTAAATATTTAAATGTTTCTTCTATTGAAATTTTTGCATCTCCTATTACTAGCCCTTGTAAAAGTAGCTCTTCATAATATTCATCACTTGAATTTTCTAAAAAAGATTTATAATCTTCTTTAGCTATATTTTGGGCTATTTTTTTTAATTGCGGAACTCTTACTCCGATTATTTTGTCTAAGTTTGGACATAAATTTTTATGAAATTCTCTATATTTCAAATCTTGTAATTCAAATAATTTTTTTCTTACTTCTTCCATAAAGACCACCTTTTATTTGTTTTTGCAATTATTGTATTTATTTTGCCTCATTTTGTCAATGGTTAAACTTTAAAGAACGTCCCCAAAGTTTAGTTCATTGGGAACGTTCCTAAAATTAAAGATTTTTAATCTAATCCAAAACTTACTCCTAATGCGTCATTTAATTTATGCATTATACGAGTATCATCTATATGACCAATTTTTTCTTTTAATCTACTTTTATCTATTGTTCTAATTTGTTCAGTTAATACAACTGAATTACTTTTAAGTCCGCTTGTATTTTCTCCTATTTCTATATGTGTTGGTAATTTTGTTTTATTTGTTTGAGAGGTTATGGCTGCAGCAATTACAGTTGGACTATACTTGTTTCCTAAATCATTTTGTATTATTAAAACAGGCCTAATTCCCCCTTGTTCTGAACCTACAACTGGACTTAAATCTGCATAAAACATATCTCCTCTTTTGACTACCATTTTCTTCACTCCTAAAATTAGTATATTTTAAGTCTACATATCGTTTTTTATTCTAAGAAATTGCAATTTTTATCGCAATAACATAGATTCTTTATTCATTTTTAACATTGTTATGAAGTAAAGTTAATAGTTACTTAATTTACATATTATGTGCTTTTTATCTCGAAACACATCTTATGATATTGAAAAATCAATTTTCATATAACATAAAAAGCTTATATAAGTCTAATTTATCTTTACCTCATTATATAATATGTAAATTGTTGTTTTTTGTTTATTGTCTCTTATTTCCATTTGTGTTGGAGCATATGTTTTTTTATCTATATGTAAGATTTTTTCCTGTACATAAATATTATCAATATTACTACTTGCCCTCATTATTATTTCTGTTTCTTTTTCTTCAAAATTTGCATTTTCATCATTTTTATAATCTTCTATAAAGCTGTATAAATCTAAGCAATTATTTGCTAAATAAATATAATTTTTC
This sequence comes from uncultured Clostridia bacterium, assembly GCA_944393735.1. GTDB lineage: Bacteria > Bacillota > Clostridia > TANB77 > CAG-508 > CAG-269. Next base: position 9,968 of record CALYBE010000016.1, on the reverse strand, counting down.
AAAATTGCACTTAAGCTCAAGTTAGAATTTTCTATTTTTAAATTTGTTCCATCATTTTCTATTCTAACTCCTGCTATATTGCTTGGTTCTATTACTTCTTGAGTACTTTTATTTGGGCTTTGATATGTTTGTTTTAATATATATTTGTTGTTGTTTTTATTACTACTTACAGTTACTGTAACTTGTGCTTCATATGAACTAATGTTTAAAATGTAGTCTACGATTTGTTGACTATTTTTATTATTGCCAATTTTAGAATCTTTAACCGTACTTTTGTAAAAAATTATTCCTCCAATAATAATAATAATTATTATTATTATTAAAATTAACCAATATTTCTTTTTCATGCAAACCTCCTCTTGTGTAATGTTTATTATTGTTAGAAAAGAAATATTACTTAACTTGTTGGAACTTTAGGAACGTTCATTAAAGTTCCTTACTGAGTTTTGTCTAACATTTTGGGTTAACTTCAAACGTCCTTAAAGTTTAAAAAATATTGTTCTATTTTTTCAATTAGTTCTTTTTTATTGTCTATATGATTAATTTCATTTCTAAAAGAAGTAGAGTCAGGCATATTTTTAGTGTAATATGCTATATGTTTTCTCATTTCATTAATAGCTACTACTTCACCTTTTTCTTGAATAGCAAGCTCTATATGTTTTTTTAAAATTTCAAATTTTTCTTTTAGAGCTGGCCTTGGTAATTTTGCACCTGTTTGTAAATAATATGCAATCTGTTCAAATATCCATGGATTTCCAATTGATCCTCTTCCAATCATTATTCCGTCTACTCCTGTGTATTCAAACATAAACTTGGCAGTTTCTTCATCTACAATATCTCCATTTCCTATAACAGGAATTTTTACTGATTGTTTTACTTTTCTTATAATTTCTAAATCTGTTTTTCCAGTATAGAATTCATCACGTGTCCTTCCATGTATTGTAATTGCTGAAGCACCACATTTTTCCGCAATTTGAGCAACTTCACATGCAACTATATTATCATTATTCCATCCTTTTCTGAATTTGACTGTTACAGGTACTTTTGAATTTGCTACAACAGCTTTGATTATTTTTTCTACTTTGTTTAAATCTAATAACAATTTACTTCCGTCTCCATTTTTTACTACTTTTGGAGCCGGACATCCCATGTTTATATCTACAATATCAGCTAATTCACTTACATATTTGGCTGCAAAACCCATCGTTTCAGGATCACTTCCAAATATTTGCATACTAACAGGTACTTTTTCTCCATCTGTTTTTAATAATTTTTTTGTTTTTTCATCTCCATAAAATAATGCTTTTGAACTTACCATTTCTGTACATACCATTCCTGGGTTGAATTTTTCAACAATAATTCTAAATGGTAAATCTGTGATTCCAGCCATTGGTGCTAATATTAAATTGTTTTCTAATTCAACATTTCCTATTTGCAATTTTTTTAAATACATTACTGTTTACTTCTCCTTGCTCCAATTTAAATTCAGTTTTAATTTTTTCAGCAACTTGTTCTGCTGATAATTTTGTATTATTCGTTATTAAATAATTTTCTACATTTAAATTCTAAAAAGTCTTGCAAGAAGCTTACCTATTACTCCATTACAAGACTCTATTTTTTTATTTATTAAACATTCCATTTTTTCTCTGGCTACTAATATTTAATAATATTCCTACAAATATAAAACTTGTAAGCATTGAGCTACCACCATAGCTGACAAACAATAGTGGAACTCCTGTTATTGGAAGTAATCCCATTGTCATTCCAATATTTTCTAATGCATGAAATAAGAATATTCCTGATATTCCAGTAGCTAAATATGCTCCTGCCTCATCTTTTATTCCTTTGGCTACTTGTATTGATTTTGTAATTATAATTACATTTAGTAATATTACTCCACCTGCAACAATAAATCCCATTTCTTCTCCAATTACAGAAAATATAAAATCTGTTGTTTTTGGATATAAATATCCTAGTTGTGTTTGATTTCCTTTTAATATTCCCATTCCTGTAATTTGACCAGCACCTATAGCAAGCTTTGATTGTAATACATTATATCCTGCACCTCTTGGATCTGCCTCTGGATTTAAAAATGTTTCTATTCTTGTTTTGGCATGTTCTGGTAATACAAATTGATATACAAGAGGCACTGCAACTACTATTATAATAAGAGCTGATATTATATATTTCTTATCAAGTCCAGCAACAAATATCATCAGCACAAATGCCATAATATATGCAGCAGCAGTTCCATAATCAGGTTCAATTATTATTAGCCCTAATGGTACTGCTAATATTAATACAACAAGTAATAGCTTAGGAATTCTATTTATTTGGTCTCTACCTTTCCTTTGTATTAATGATATCACATATGATAAAAATAATATTACAGATACTTTAGAAAATTCTGCTGGTTGAAATGAAAAAGCTCCATCTGCAATTACAAACCAGCTTTTTGCTCCATTGATTGCCTCTGTAAATAATACAGCTATCAAAGAAATAATTGATATTCCATATAGTACAGGTGAAATCTTTATTAGTATTTTATAATCTATCAACATAACTATTATCATCATCACGACACTAGCAACTATCCACATTGTTTGTTTTTTTAATTCGTCTAATCCCGAATCATATGATGCTGAAAATAGTGCTACTAATCCAATTCCAGATAGAATTAATGCACATAATGGTATCCACCACTCTACTTTTCTTAATCTTTTTATATTCATCTAACCACTCTTTTAATAATATCTTCTATTTTTTTTCTTTTTCTTTCCTTTTGAAAATTTATTTTTATGTTGATAGTTTTGATAATTTTGGTTGTAATTATACTCTTTGTTTTCTATTTGTGTTTTTTCTTGTTTTTCTTCGACTTTCTCATTATTGTTTTGTTCATTATTTATCATGTCATTACTATCTTCTATTTTTATTTCCTCATGACTTTCTTCTTCAACATTATTATTTTTTTCTTGAATATGTTCTTCTGAAGTATTATTTTCTTTCTTGTTTGAGTCTGCCTGTTCTACTTTTGCATTTTTTCTTGCTTCATCTTTTATGTTTAAAATAGGTATGTTAGCATATAAAGCTGGAGCTCCATTTGTTCCATCACCATTTTCTTTGTTAGTTAACCTTACATCCATAGCACTTTCGTCTATGTCTATATATTTTTTTATTACTTCTATTATTTCTTGTTTCATTAAATCTAGAAAGTCTGCTGATACATTTGCTCTATCTTGCATTAATACTAAGTGCAATCTTTCTTTTGCAGTATCTTTAGATTTTAATGTTTGATCTTCTTTTTTTGTCATTTTTCTTACAATTTTCATTATGCTTTCAAACATAATTTACTACCCTCCAACTTTTGTTTATTTTTTAAATATGTTTTTTATTTTTGCAAAGAATCCTTTTTCTCTTCCAGGTATCGTTACTTCTATATTTTCTCCTAGTACTCTTTTTGCTATCTCTAAATAAGCCTTTCCAGAAGGTGCTTTTCTATTTTGTATTACAGGCTCTCCTTTATTTGTTTGAGTTATTATGTATTCATCATCTGGAACTACTCCTAATAAATCTATTGATAATAAATCTACTATATCATCTACATCCATCATTTCGCCTTTTTTTACCATGTTTGGTCTTATTCTATTAATAACTAATTCTGGATTTTTTATGTCTGATGCTTCTAATAGACCTATAATTCTATCTGCATCTCTTATTGCAGATATTTCTGCTGTTGTTACTACTATTGCACGATCTGCACCAGCTATAGCATTTTTAAATCCTTGTTCTATTCCAGCAGGACAGTCTATAAGTATGTAGTCAAATTCTTCTTTTAGTTTACTCGTTAGTTCTTTCATTTGTTCTTCATTTACTGCACTTTTATCTCTTGTTTGCGCAGCTGGTAATAAATATAATTCTTTGAAACGCTTGTCCTTTATTAGTGCTTGCCTTAGTTTGCATTTTCCTTCAACAACATCTACTATATCATATACAATTCTGTTTTCTAATCCCATTACTACATCTAAGTTTCTTAGCCCAATGTCTGTATCTATTAGTGCTACCTTTTTTCCTTCTACTGCTAAACTTGATCCTAAATTTGCTGTTGTTGTCGTTTTACCAACTCCACCTTTTCCCGATGTTATAACTATAACTTCTCCCATATTCTTCCTCCTTAGGATATTTTGTTACTATTGTTTTGCTTCCTTTCACTTATAGTCGTAGTTTTTCCATATTACTATAATACACTCAAAAAGGCAAAAAGTCAATGTGTTTCATTAAAAATACACAGAAAAAAATAGACTATTCATAAAAATAGTCTATTATTCCATTGTATATTCCCCATGCTAATCTGTTTTGATACTCGTCTTCTAATAGTTGTTTTTCTTCTTCTGGATTTGATAAAAATCCACATTCAACTATTGTAATTGGAATTTCTACATGTTTAATTATAAAAACATTATCAATTGTCTTTGCTACTCTATTGTTTTCTTTTTGAATGGCATCATTTAAACTATTTTGAATTGATATGGCTAATTTTTTTCCTTCTTCACTGCCTTCTTTGTAAAATGTTTGCCATCCATCATATTGTTGCTGTGGTATTTTGTTTAGATGAATTGATACAAATAAATCTGCTGAACTTTCATTACCTATTTTTACTCTATTATGTATGTCTGATATTTTTTTTTGTTTTAAAGTTTTTGCATCTATATCGTATATCGCATTTTCATCTGAACGAGTGAGAATTACAGTTGTTCCACTTTGTTCTAAAAGATTTTGTAATTTTAATGCTATTTTTAGATTTGTTTCTGCTTCTGTTGTTCCTGTACTGCTCTGGGCTCCTTCGTCTGGCTTTCCATGTCCAGCATCTATTACTATTGTTTTTCCTGATACAGGAAGTGATACTGTTGGTACTATATTTTTGCTTTCAGTTGCTAAGATAAATACAAATACTGATACAAATACACTTAGTACCATTATTGTTATTCTTTTTTTGTTTAAAACTATCATATAAAAAAACTCCCATACTTTTTTTATAATTGTATGTGGGTTTTTTATTTTTATGATATGGTATTCTTCAATGTATTATAATTTAAATTTTCCTTTTATCATTCTTGCTACAATATCTGGACTTATATTTGTATTATCAATTCTTAAATAGTTTTTTTCTTTTATTTCATTTTCTTTTGAATTAAATCTATATTTTTCTACTGATTTTAATAAGTCTTTTTCGCTCCATTCTAGATTTCTCTTTGATGGTTTATTCAAAAGCCTATTTTCCATTTTATTTCTTTTTAATCTTTCTTCTAAGTTTGCTTCCAGTTCAACAATATAGATTTGTGCATTATTTTCTTTAAAGATTTGGATATATTTATAAATTCTGTTCCATTCTTCTTCATCATCAAAGTCCCATGTAGTGGTAAATATCATTCCTTCTTCTTCACTTTTTGCAAATTCTTCAAATATTTGTATTCTAAATTCTTCATTTAATTTTCTAAATGAATCCCTACTATAATCAAATATTTTAGTTAGTACTTCTATTGTCATATGATTATGTAATAATTTTAAATTTGTAATTTTCACTAATTCCTGTCCAACAGTCATCTTTCCTACTGCTTGTGGTCCTGTTATTATTATAAATTTCATCCTTATCTCCAAACTTTTTTTATTTTATGTTTTTTTCTTATTTTTAACATGGTATTACCTTATTTAATATTATAAATATACCCTACTTCTTTATATCTTTTTCCTTCTTTTTCAAAGTACTTTTCATCATTTATTAATTTTCCACCCATTTTTTCATAGAACTTTCTTGCATTTTGATTTTTCTCTAAACACCATATTACCATTTTATTTTTTTGCTTATTTTTTAAGTCGTTCATTACATATTCTACTAATTTTCTACCTATTCCATTTCCTAATTTGTCATAATCAACATATAAAGCATTTATTTCTGAATCTATGTCGTTATTTGTATAAACTGCATTATCATCATATCTACAATATCCTAATATAATTCCATCTTCCTCTGCTACAATTACATTTCCAATATTATAATTCTTTCTCCATTTTTCTACTTTTTTATTTCTGTCTAAGTTGTCTAATATCGCATTATCTATTATTCCTTTATATACTTTTTTCCAGTCTTTGATATTTATGTCTACAATTTGCTCTATGTCATCATTTTTTGCTTTTCTAATTAATATTTTATCTTCTAAAATAGTTTTTCTTTTATTTTTTTGTTGATTCAATTTATTGTTTTCATCTTCAACTTCTATTAATTTCATTTGACACTCCTTTTTTTCTTATTTTATCATCATGTCTTTTTTTATTCAACAAAAATCAAGAAAAATTAAAAAAAATGAACTTTAAGGAACGTCCTTAAAGTTCATTATCGTCTTGTATTGGATTATTTTTACAAACTTTTACTTTTAGAATTCTTCTATCTTCATATTCTTCAATCTTGAATGTAAGTTCATCTGTTTCAATTGTAGGATTTTCTTCTTCGTCTGGAATTCTTCCTAATAGTTCTTGGATATAACCAGATAAAGTGTCATAATCTCCTTCTGGAATATGGGAATCAAGTATTTTATTTACATCATAAATCGTCATATTTCCTGCTAAAATATATGTTTTATCATCTATTTTTTCATATTCAGCTTCTATGTCGTCATATTCATCATAAATATCTCCAAATATTTCTTCTAAAATATCTTCCATTGTAATAAGTCCTGCTGTTCCTCCATATTCATCTACAATTATTGCCATTTGTTTTTTGTTTTTTTGAAGTTCTTTGAATAATTCATTTATTAACTTATTTTGTGATACGAAATATGCTTCTTTCATTAAATCTTTTATTTTAAAAGTTTTTTTACTGAGATTTCTGATTAAGTCTTTTACATATAAAACTCCTACTATTTCATCAATTGTTTCTTCATAAACAGGAATTCTACTGTGTTTGCATTCATCATGGATAATTTTTTCTAACAATTCTCCTGCACTCATATTTACATCTACTGCAAATATATCTGTTCTGTGTGTCATTATTTCTGATGCTGTTATATCGTTAAATTCGAATACATTGTTTATTAGTTCTTTTTCTTCTTCTTCTATTGTTCCATTTTCTTCGCCTTGGTCTACTAGCATTTTGATTTCTTCTTCTGTTACAATTTCTTCTTCTTTTTCTCCTACTCCAAATAACTTAGATATTGCATTTGTTGTGAATGTAAGAAATTTTACAAAAGGTGCTGTTATTATTGATATTGCTCTTATGATTCCTATGCTGAAAAATGCTATTTTTTCATAGTTTTTCATTGCTAATCTTTTTGGTACTAGTTCACCAAATATTAGTGTGAAAAATGATAGTATTATTGTAATTAATATTATTGAAATAGTCTGCCAAATTCCCAAACCTATTGGAATTAAATTATTCAATAATGGTGCTAATTTGCTAGCAAATGTGTCTGATGCAAAAGCACTTGATAAGAATCCTGCAAGTGTTATTCCTATTTGTATTGTTGCTAGAAATTTACTTGGATTTTCTAGCATTTTTTGTATTTGTTTTGCTTTTTTATTACCTTCTTTAGCCTGTTTTTCAATTTTGGTGTCATTTAATGAAATAAATGCAATTTCACTTGCAGCGAAAAAAGCATTTAATCCAATTAAAATTATTAAAATAAGTATTTGCGAAATCATTTAATTCTCCTTTTATTCTTTTCGTCTATCTATAGCATAGCTACTTCCAACTATAGTTTTTGCCATATGTTTTACTTGTGCTCCAACTTCCCCTATTTCTAATATGTTTGAAAATCTTCCTTTTTCAACAACAACGGCTCCAATTGATATTGAAGTTAGTGTAAACTGTTCCATTATTCCTTTTCTGTTTACAACTTCTATATATCCTTTTTCAAGGTCTTCTTCTGTGAAGAATTTCTTTACTTCTTTATCAAAATTAGCTATTATTAGTTGACATATTTCATCTACTTCTAATGTTGGGATAATTGCAATAAAGTCGTCTCCTCCTATATGCCCAATAAATGAATTCTCTACAAATTTTTCGTGTATAACTTTTGTTATTATTTGTGCTGTAAATTCTATTATATGGTCTCCTTTTAAGAATCCATATACATCATTGTATGCTTTAAAATTGTCTAGGTCTAAATACAATACTGAAAATTCTTCATTATTTGCTAATCTTTTCTTTAATTCTGCATGTATTTGTACATTTCCAGGTAATCCAGTTAATGGACTTATTCTTCTATTCATATATAAAAGCCTATTTAAATTTTTTATAGTGTAATATAAATAATCTGCATCAACTGGTTTTTTTATATAATATTCTACAGATGTATCTAATACAGATAGTCTATGATTTCTATCTGCATTAGATGACACTACTATTATTGGTGTTATTTTATTATCTTCATCTGTTCTTATTTTTTTGCAGAGACAAACAACATCTCTTGCAATTGAATCTTCGTTTATTATTATTAAAAATGGTATATTTTTTAATGCTATATCTATTTGTTCAGTTTTTACTCTGATAAATTTAAATTCTTTTTCTCTTTTAAATAACTCGTTAAATATTGGTATTGATGACTCGTCATCATCTATTATATAGATTTCTTGTATCATATATTTTCCTCTATTTCTTGAATATCTGCTTCATCTAATGAATTTGTGTCAAAATATCTCTTTGATGTTATTGCTGAACCATTAGAATTTTCTGCAGTTATAATTATTCTGTTTTCTCCTTCTATTAATTCTAATTCTGAATAATAAGTCTTATCATTTACTTCTATTGTTTGTTTTTCTCCACCATTTAATGTTATTTCTATATTTGTTATTTCTTCATCATCTTCAACAGTTACAACAAAATATAATTTACCTGTACTATATCTTCTTCCTACTTTAACATCTATTGATGGTGGTGTAGAACCAAATACTACTTGTGTTTTTTCAGCAGATATTGAGTTACTGTCTACTGCTACAATTTTCAATGTGTGTTTTCCTGATGGGGCACTTATTATTCCTTGATATGTTTGATCTACTACATCTACTCTTTGCTCTGGTTCATCATCCCATTGATATGTAATATATTGTAATGGTACTTCTGCATTTACTGTTACTTTTACTCCATTATCTATAGCTTCTAATGTAATTTCCGGAATATTTCCAAGTGTAAATTCTTTTTGATATGTTACTGATTGTCCATTTTCTTCTATAACTGATATTGTTAATGTGTTTTTTCCATTTATAAGTGGAATTTTTTCAGTTATTGATTTCTGATTTTTTGCATCTATTACTGTTTCTTCTTCATCATTCCACCAATATGCTATTGTTTTTATTCCTCTTATGTGTTTTACAGAAATTTCTACAGTATTATCTTCATCATTTCTATTCATTTCTACTGTTGGTTTTATTGATGCTTCTACCATGTCATTTATTTTTCCTCTTGCATATACAGTTCCACTAACTATGCATATTCCTAATAATATAATGCATATAGCAAAAAAGCTTACAATACTTTTTGTTCCAATTTTTTCTCTTTGTCCTGTTTCTAGACTTTTTAATTGTCTTGCTTTATATGCACTTTCTTTTTTTCTTTTATCATCACCAGTGTCTAATATCTGATTCATATACTCACCTCATACTACTCTCTGTTATTCCATTTTGAATTATAACATAATGATTATTTGTTGTAAATATTTGAGCATTTATTTCTCTTTTGTGTCATGTTCTAATTTTACAAATTTATATTATCATACAGATTAAAGTTTGTCAATAATGAATGTTTCTAATCTTCACATAGAAAAATCGCCTTTCAGGCGATTTTCCTACTTATGTTTTTATAGTACAAATTTCTTTATTAAGATAATTCCTACTAATACTATGCTTAATAGTCCTAATGTTAATGTGAAATATGTTCGTCCTGCACCTGTTGAGATTGTTAGTATTACTTTTGCTATATC
>CALYBE010000015.1 GCA_944393735.1 uncultured Clostridia bacterium | reverse complement strand
AGATGGAAAAACACATTTTCAATGTGTTGAAATAAAAGGTAACACAACAGAAGAATTTTTAGGAATTTTCAATAAAATATGTGAAAAGGTATCTGTAGACACTTTGAAAGGATATACTACAGAAAATATAAAAGCATTTAAAGAATACAAAAAAGAATTAAAGGAAAATGGGTAATAGTAAATTATTTTAGGGACGTTTTACAAAAACAAACGTCCTTTTTTATATAATAGAAAAGTATAACTTTCCTATTATAGTATAAAAAGTTACAATTGCTAGCTTTTTGAGATTTTTTACTTACAGTTGAAAATTCAAATCAGGTGAGAACAAATTATTTATTGATGTTACTTTAATGAAATTACTAATATGTAAGAAAATTAAATTAATCTTTTGTAACTTTTCTCTATATTAAATTGTATAAAAGGTGAAGGAGGAGATAAAGTGGAGGAGAAAACAGATAAACAACTATACAAAGAATTTTTGCTAGGAAATAAAGAAAGCTTTGAAAAAATAGTAATAAGGCACAAAAATCAATTAATTTACTTTATACAAAGATATGTAAGAAGTGTTGATATAGCAGAAGATTTAGCTCAAGATGTGTTTGTATATGTTTTAATAAATAAAAAAAATTATAAATTTGAATATTCATTAAAAACCTATCTTTATACAATAGCAAAATCAAAAGCACTAAATTATACAAAAAGAGAAAAGAGAATTGTAAAGTTAGATGAAAATCAATATGAAGATTTAGAAGAACTAGAAGAAAAAGTATTTAGAGATGAAAGAGCAGAAAACTTAAAAAAAGATATCCAAAAGCTAAAATTAGAATATCAAAATGCAATATATTTAGCAGATATTGAAAGGCTAAGTTATAAAGAGATTGCACATATACTAAAGAAAACAGATACAAGTGTAAAAGTTTTAATTCATAGAGCAAGGAAAGCTCTAGAAAAAATTGTAATAGAGGAGGGATATAAATATGAAAACTGACAAAGAATTTATAAGTGGAATCTACGAAAAATATGATGAATATACCAAAGAAAAACAAGAAAACAAACAAAGAAATATTAAGAAAATTATAAATATTGCAGCTGTAATAATTGTATTAATCTCTTCAATAGTAGTGTTTTTGGGAAATAAACCACAACAAGTAGTAATTGAAAACGGAAAAATCCAAAAAGAAAAAGACGAAAGCTTTAATAATAGCTTAAAAACAGTAGGAAATTTCGAAAATTTTTATAATATTATAAAAGAAAAATATTCTTCAACTCAATATTCTATATTTAATGGAGAAAATATTGCAATTGAAGAAGATAACAAGAATGATGAAGTATTAGAATCTATGAGATCAGATACTAATGTGCAAGTACAAAATGTAGATGAAGCAGATATTGTAAAAGTAGATGATAAATACATTTATTATGTATCAGGAAAGAAAGTAGTAATTATAGATGCAGAAAAACCTGAAACTTCAGAAAAAATTGTAGAAATAAATTTTGAAAATGAAAAATTTTACCCAAGAGAAATATATGTAAATAATCAAAAACTAATAATTGTAGGAAATGAATATAATGATACTGTTAAAACAGAGTTTGCAGAAATAGATTCTGCAACTAATGATATGTCAATAAAAGAAGATATAATAAATGTTAATGATGATTCAAAAAGTGGAGTAATAATCTATGATATTTCAAATGTAAAAGAACCTAAAGAAATTAGAAGAGTAATGGTAGATGGAATGTATTTATCTTCAAGGAAAATAGAAAATTATATATATTTTGTAGTAAATAAATATATTTATACTCCAGGCATAAAAAATAACAATCTAGAAGAATTAGAACAATATCAAGATCAATACAAACCAAAATACATTGACACAGCAGTAGAAGAAGATGAAAAATATATAGATTATGACAATATTTACTGCTTAGATGGAACAGATGAAGCAAATTATTTGATATTAGTAGGATTAAATATTGATAATGAAGAAGAAGCAGAAATACAAACATTTTTAGGCGCAGGTCAATATGTATATTCATCAGAAAAAAATATGTATATTGCAACAAATAAAATCACATATGGTGATGATTACGAAATTTTAAGTGAGAACACACATATTTTAAAAGTTGCACTAAATAACGGAAAATTCATATTTAAAGCTGAAGCAGATGTAAATGGACAAATAAATAATCAATTTTCAATGGACGAAAATGGAGATACTTTCAGGATTGCGACAACCACAGGAAATATTTGGACTATTGATGAAAATACAAGTAATAATTTATATATATTAAATGACAAGCTTGAAGAAATAGGAAAAGTAGCAGAATTTGCAAAAGAAGAAAAAATATATTCAGTAAGATATGTAGGAGATAAAGCATATGTTGTAACATTTAAACAAACAGATCCATTATTTGTAATAGATTTATCTAACCCAAGCAATCCACAAATATTAGGAGAATTAAAAATTCCTGGATATAGCACATATTTACACCCTTATGATGAAACACATTTAATAGGTTTTGGATATGATACTAAAGAAGATGGAACACAAATAACAACAAATGGACTAAAAATGGTAATGTTTGATATATCAGATTTGAATAATCCAAAAGAACTATTCAAGATTAATATTGGAGATAGTAAATACACTTATTCTGAATTATTATTTAATCATAAAGCACTACTATTCTCTAAAGAAAAGAATATTATAGCATTTCCGATATATTCTTCTTCTGGAAGAAAATCATATACAAGAGCAGCAATATATGAAATAGATTTAGAAAAAGGATTTACACTAAAAGGTGAAATTGGAACTGTAACAGACAATGCTGATGAACATATTAATAGAATTGTTTTTATAAATGATACTTATTATACTCTTTCTAATTCACTTGTTAAAGCAGCTAATATGGAAACACTAGAAGTTGTGAAAGAAATTGAAATATAAAAGCAAGAGGTTGCAAAATGCGACCTCTTGCTAATATAATTAGATGATTTCTAGAAGGAGCCATCTCAAAAATTATATCTTTATCATAGGATCATACTTTTCAAGCCACATATTTACTTGACAAAGGTAAGCCATTAGTTGAGGACCAGTCATAAGTTGCCCAAACCAAGGTCTGGAAAAAGCCTTTCCATCAGTATTTAAAATATCCAATATATAATTTCTATTTAAAAGATAATTAATTGGAGCTCTATGATTAGACATAATATCAGTAAGCATAGACTTAACTTTAGCAAGATAAGTAGGATTATGGGTTTTGGGATAGGGACTTTTCTTTCTGTCCACAATTTCAGCAGGCAAGAACTTACGAGAAACATGGCGTAATAATCCTTTTTCTCTTCCATTTAAAGCTTTAATTTCCCATGGAATATTCCAAACGTATTGAGCTAATCTATAATCACAAAAAGGAACTCGAAGCTCAAAACCATTATACATAGCCATTCTATCAGACCTATCAAGAAGTGTTTGCATAAACCAATTTAATGTTAAATAAGAAATTTTTCTTTTTTCAGCTGTTTCAATAGAATCTGTATCCAAAATTTCAACTTCATCTAAATTTTCTTTATATCTATAATCAATATAACCTTGTAAATCTACTTTTTTTGCAATACTTGGATGAAGAAGAGTTTGTCGTTCTTTAATTGCAATTGACCAAGGAAAAGTTCCACTATTTAAAGCATCTTCACGGAAGAACCATGGATATCCACCAAAAATTTCATCAGCACATTCTCCTGTAAGAGAAACAGTAGCAGTAGGTTTAACATTCTTACAAAATAATAAAAGAGAAGAATCAACATCTGCCATTCCAGGCATATCACGAGCAATCATTGCATCATACAAACTATCGGCAAGTTCTGGTGTATCAATTATAATAGGATGATGGTTTGTGTGCAAAAAGTTAACCATCAAATTAATATAGTAGTTATCAGAATTAGGTTGAAAATCGCTTTTTACAAAGTTTTTATTATTATCTACATAATCTATTGAATAAGTATCAAGAGGAGGTAACCCATTTTCATTACAATAGTCTGCAGCAAACTTTGTGATAATACTAGAATCCAGCCCACCTGACAAAAATGTACATGATGGAACATCAGATATTAGTTGCCTTGTAATAGAATCTTGCAAAAGAAACTCTAGATGTTCACAAGTTTGAGCAAAATTCTCTGTATGAGGTCTACTTCTCAATTTCCAATATTTTTCTATATGTAGTCCAGATTTATTGTAAATAGCAAAATGAGCAGGTTTTAATTCAAAGATATTATCAAAAATTGTAGTTCCTGGTGTGTGAGCAGGACCAATGCCAAATAATTCTGAAATACCTTGTGAATTCAAGATTTTTTGGATTCCAGGATATTTAAAAATAGCTTTAATTTCTGAAGCAAAAATAAATGAATTATTTTGCATTGTATAAAATAAAGGCTTTACTCCAAAATGGTCTCTTGCAATAAAAAGCTCTTCTTTCTTACTATCCCAAATTGCAAAAGCAAAAATTCCATTTAAATGATTAACAACATCTTTTCCATAATAAATATAGCTTTTTAATAAAACTTCTGTATCACAATGACCTTCAAAGGTAAAACCATTTTCTTCTAGTGTTTGTCTTAACTCTTTTGTATTATAAATTTGACCATTATAGACGATTGAAAAAGTAGATGTTTGAGTTTTTGCAAACATAGGCTGTTTACCTCCATCTGGGTCAATAACAATTAATCTTTTGTGTCCTAAAGCTATATGATTTTTAATATAATAGCCTTCTTCATCAGGTCCACGCCTAGAAAGCATATTATTCATACTAGCTAAAACATTTCTATATCTAGAAATATCTTGTTTAAAATTAACAAAACCAACAATTCCACACATAAAAAGCCTCCATACATAAATTATATGCACAAATTTACCAAAAAATGTTGACAAAACCAAAAAATCCTTGTATAATTTTATAGTGACAAAAAGTGTATTACATTCCAAGGAAAAAAGTGATAAATAAGAAAAAATCACATTATAAAATATGTAAAAATTTGAATAGATATAAATAAATATATCTTATGCGAGGAGGGAATAAGATGGCACAACCAAAAAGAAGATGGTCTAAAGCTAGAACACATGCAAAAAGATCAACATGGAAAGTAGAAGCACCAAAATTTGCTACTTGCCCACATTGTCATGAACCAGTAATGCCACACAGAGTTTGCTCAAATTGTGGATATTATGATGGAAAAGAATTAGTTGCAAAAAAAGAAGAAAATTAGTTAGCTGACGAAACGCCAACAGGCGTTTTTTGTGGTGTTAAAGTCTCATGTTTTAAAAGCTTAAAAAAATAAATTTTTAAATTTAGGGAGGAATTAAAAGTGAAAAATTTAAGAAAAACTAAAATTGTAGGAACTATCGGACCAGCAAGTGAAAACAAATTAGAAGAACTATTTAAAGCAGGATTAAATGTATGTAGAATTAATTATTCACATGGAAGTTGGGATGAACAATCAGAAAAAACAGAAAAAATAATCAAATTAAGAGAAGAAATGGATTTACCAATTCCACTATTATTAGATATGAAAGGTCCTGAAATAAGAACTGGAATGTTATATACAGGAAAAAATACAAAAATTCAATTAAAAGATGGACAAAAATTTACATTAGTAAATGACGACATCACAGGAGATGAAGAAAAAGTTTCTGTATCATATAAAGAATTATATAAAGATGTAAAACCAGGAACAAAAATATTAATAGATGATGGTGCAATTGAATTAAGAGTTGATGAAGTTGTAGATAAAGATATAGTTTGTACAGTAGTTCATGGAAATGGATTAGGAAGCAGAAAAACAATGAATTTACCTGGAACAATAATTAATTTGCCAGGATTAGCTGAAAAAGATATAGCAGATTTAAAAACAGCTTGTGAACATGACTATGACTTTGTTGCAATATCATTTGCAAGAAATTTAAATGATATAAATCAAGTAAGAAAAGTACTAGATGAAAATGGTGGAAAAGATATCCAAATTATAACAAAAGTAGAAAATGTTGAAGGACTAGC
This sequence comes from uncultured Clostridia bacterium, assembly GCA_944393735.1. Classification (GTDB taxonomy): domain Bacteria; phylum Bacillota; class Clostridia; order TANB77; family CAG-508; genus CAG-269. Next base: position 13,534 of record CALYBE010000015.1, on the reverse strand, counting down.
TAACTTAGATGCAATAGTAAAAGCAGCAGATGGTCAAATGATAGCTCGTGGAGATATGGCTACAGAAACAGACTTTACAGAACCACCAGTTGTTCAAAAGAGAATTATTAAACAATGCAATGGAATTTTCAAACCAGCTATAACAGCTACACAAATGCTTGAATCAATGACACATCAACCATTACCAACAAGAGCAGAAGCAAGTGACGTAGCAAATGCAATATATGATAGAACAAGTGCTATAATGCTTTCAGGAGAATGTGCTCAAGGTGAATACCCAGTTGAATGTGTAGAAACAATGGTAAAAATAGCAAATAAAGTAGAACCAGATATAGATTACTGGAAGAGATTTGACAAGAGTGAAAATACTGATTTATCAGAGGATGCAACAAAAATTGCATATTCATCTTGTGTAACAGCTAAAATTATGAAAGCAGATGCTATAGTAACATATACACATACAGGAGATTCTGCAAGAAGATTAGCAGGACTTGGAGCTGGATGCCCAATTTTAGCTATAACAGATAATAAGAGAACATTCCGTCAATTAGGTTTAGCATGGAATGTAACACCAGTATTTGTTGAAGGAGAAGCAACAATAGAAGAAACTATTGAAAAAGGAATTCAAAAATTAAAAGAAAAAGAAATCCTTGAAAAAGATGATGTTATTGTAATTTCTGGAGGAGCTCAAACTTTTGTTAAAGGAATAGATGAAAAAGTAGTAAGTGGAATCGCAAGAATTCAATAAGAATAAATTAAAAAGCAAGTAAATACATTTACTTGCTTTTTATGTCAATGGGGACGGAGATTTTGACAATCATTTTTCATATAATTCATGTGTTTTACTTGATTCCAAAAAATTAACCTTATTAACCCAAGGAGCTATAACTTCATCAGATATTCTCATATTACCATAACCAACGCCAATATCAATATCAGGTTTAATTTTACCATGAAAATCACTACCACCAGAAATAAACAAGTTGCGTTCTTTGCAAATATTTAAAACTTTCTCATGTTGTTCTGAAGTAAAAGTAGTATAATAACATTCTATTCCATCAATTTTAAAATTATCTAAAATATATTTCAAAATTGGTTCAGCATTATCCCTATACTCAAAAATATGTGGAATAAAAACTAAACCACCAGCTTGTCTGACTAGATTACTTGCAGTATTAAAATCTGGAACCAAATCGTCCATTTCCACATATAGAGGCATATTAGGGTCAGACATAAATTGTCTATAAAAAATTTTGCTAGATTCCCATGCTTCAGAAGATAAAAGTTTCCTATTTTCTTCATGTTTAATAATTTCTTTATGAAAGAATCCAGAAGCAAAAGTATTTGGGTCATAACTATTAGCACAATCTTTATCAAGAACTATACCATATTTAATACATTTATCATATAATCTTTTAAATTCAATTAAGTTTCTTTTTTTAGGTGGAAGATAAACTGTGGGAGTAAGTGCATTCATTTTTTTATAATCTATTCCGTATCCTAAAATCTCTATAGGAATATTTAAAACTTTAGTATTAAGTTCAATTCCGGGAATAATCTTTCCTTTAAACAATTTTGAAAAATCCATATTTTCTAATTCTTTATAAGCACAAGCCGTGTTATGATCTGTTATAGAAACATAATTTAAATTTTTTTCTTGGCATTTTTTTAAAACTGTTTCACAACTTTCAGTGCCATCTGAATAAGTTGTGTGCATATGCAAATCTATCATAATAAAATCTCCTTTTCATCTAGAGTATACTACATTTTTTGTGTTAAAGCAACAGTTCATAAATTTTACATACATAATTAACTTTTTATATTGAAAACAGATTGAAATTATAGTAAAATGAACATGTTATTATATTTTATGAGAAGAAAATGGCAAAAAACATAAAAGAAGAACTAGAAGAATTTGAAAAATTTAAAGAAACATATAATTATACATAAAAAGAAATTGAAGAAATTGATGAAAAAGAATATTACGATGGAGAGATATTAATAGATAAAGAAGGAAATGAAATAGGAGATTGTGAAAAATGGATAAATGTTGGATATAAAAGAAAAGGAACGTATGCACAAGTTCTTTCTAATTTATTTCCATATGAATTTGAATTTAGAGGCAAAAAATTAAGTAGTATAGAATCTTTTTTTCAAAAAATAAAATTTAAAGACATAGAAATGCAAAATTTAGTATTTTCTTATCATAACTTAAATTCAAATTACATAAAAGTTAGTGGTGGATATGATTGGAAAAAGACAGGTATTGTTTATTGTCAAGGGAAAGAAATTAATAGATATGGTAAAGAATATGATGATTTAGTAGATGAATTATATATCAGCAATTCAAAATCCATTATATAGAAATATTTTGAAAACATGTGAAAGAGATATTATTCATACAATGGGAGCAAAAGAAAAAATAAAACAGTGTTTACAAGATATGAATTTGAAAAACAATTAAATTGTTTAAAAGATTTTTTTAAGAAAGAAGAATAGAAAATGAAAGAAAATATTGTTTTACCAAATTATGAAAATAGTATATTAAATACAATAACATCAATATTAAAATATTATAATGTAGAAACAGAGCATACTTCATTAAAATCTTTAGATGAAAGATTAAATAAAAAATATAAAAATGTAGTATTTATAATATTAGACGGAATGGGTGAACACATATTAAAAAATATATCTCCAAAAGGATATTTTAGAAGCAAAGAATTAGATTGTGTAACATCAGTATATCCATCAACAACTACAGCGGCATTGACCACATATTATTCTGGAAAACCACCTTATGAAACAGGTTGGATAGCATGGTCACAATATTTTAAAGAATATGGCAGAGCAATAGACATGTTATCACATAAAGAATCATATAAAGGTGAAAGTATAGATGATGCCAGAATAGATGTATTTAAAGAATTAGTAAATTACAAGCCAATATATAAGCAAATAGAAGAAGCATCGCCAGATGTTAAAACATATGAAATTATGCCATCATACTCTGACAAGAGATGTAAGAGAAGTATTAGAGCAGATAATTTAGATGAACTAATTAGTAATATTGAAATGCTTTGCTCAACAAAAGATGAAAAGTTTGTAGTAGCATATTCAGATAATCCAGATGGAATATTACATAAATATGGAACAAAATCTGAAGAAACTAAAGAATTTATTTTAGACGCTGAGAATAAAATACAAGAAATGATTGTAAGACTTTCAAATGACACAATTATAATAATTTCTGCAGATCATGGTCACAAAGATATAGAAAAAGCATATTCATTAAATGATTATCCAGAAATTAGAGAATGCTTAATTATGCCAGAATCCCTAGAATCAAGAAGTGTAGCATTTTGGGTTAAAGAAAATATGAAAACACAATTTGAAGAAAGATTTAACAAAATTTTTAAAGACGAATTTTGGCTTATGACAAAAGAAGAATTCCTAAAAAGAAATATGTTAGGATATGGAAAAAAACATCCTAAAATAGATGATTTTATAGGAAACTATCTTGCACTATCTACTGGAAGTAGTATAATCAAAATAGAAACATATTTAGCAGAAGGAAAAAAAGTAAAAAAATCTACTCATTGTGGTCTAACAAAAGAAGAAATGGAAGTACCTGTAATCGTGATTGGGTAATTTGGTGCCGGTTCTCTTTTTGTCAATGGGGACGGAGATTTTGACAATATATGTTGTCAAAATCTCCGTCCCCATTGACACTATCCAATCAAATTTTTAATATAGTCTTCATCATCCATATGAATAGGAATAATACAAGTACCATTAGACTTAATATCATTTAACTTATCTACAACATCTACAGCCTTTATATGAGCACCACCAAATTTTGAAAGATCAATATAAAACTCATCAGCATCATTCAAATAAGGCAAAAAAGGTTCTATAATACAAGTATCACCAGTATACACTATTTTTTTAGAACTTATTTTTGCACAAAAACCATAAGAATCCAAATAATCTGTATGTTTAGTTTTTATGAAAGTAAAATTATCAAAATTATTTTTTACTTCATAAGAATCTCTAGGTGTACCAGTTATATCTAAATAATCAATAATGTGAGAACAATTACAAATCACATTTGTTTTAATTTTATAAATAAACCATAAATATAATATTAATTGACTAAGTGATCCTGCATGGTCATTATGTAAATGTGTGATAATTACATTTATCTTTTTATATTTCTTAAAATCAAATTTATCTTTTATCTTCAAAAAAACTGTAAAACCGACAATCAATAATAAATAATTCATTATTTTGTTCAAAATAAGAAGAAGTATTATTATTTCCAAATCCTGCTTCATTTCCAATAAAATTAAGTGTAAAACTTTCCATAAATTTTTTCCTTTCTTATTTTAATATTAAAGCGAGGAGGTGTTATACCTCATCGCCAAAAAGGTTACTTTTTGAAAATTTCAAGCTGAAATCTTTTTTTTTAGCCTACAAATATCCACGTAGATAATTTCATAGCAACACGGACAAATAACGTAATAAGAAACTGAATAGTGATGGGAATTATTCCTGAACACTACAATGTCGCTGGGCAAGATTTCCAGCTTAGCACTGCAGAACTTGCAAGTAATAATTGTGGTAAGACTGCCAGCTTTCAGAATTTTCATGTAAACTTCCCTTTTTTTGTTCATTTGCAAAGCAAATGAAATGTAAAAAAAAAACGTGCATGTTTGAGCTATGCTCAACATTAAAGGTATTATACTAATTTATGTAAAATTTGTCAATATAATATTAAATTTATTAGATTAAAAAGTATATAAAACGTGAACAAATTAGGTCTTTATTTTTTTAGCAAGTTGTGATAAAATATGACAAAAACAGTACAATTAGAAAGAGGAATAAAAAATGGTAACAGAGCAAGAAGTAATTAAACAGAAAGAATTTATAAAAAAAGTAAAAGAATTAAATAATGCCAAAAACTTAAAATACTATATACTAACAATGGGATGTCAATTAAATGAAAATGACTCAGAAAAACTTTGTGGAATGATAGAAGAAATGGGATATACCAAAACAGAGCAATATCAAGAAGCAGATTTAGTAGTATTTAACACATGTTGTGTTAGAGAAAATGCAGAAGACAAATTATTTGGAAAATTAGGAGAATTAAAAAGAGTAAAAGAGCAAAAAGGAACAATTATAGCAATTGGTGGATGTATGATGCAAGAAAAACATATAACAGATAAAATACATGAAAGCTATCCATATACAGATATAATATTTGGAACACATACATTACATAAATTTCCAGAAGACTTATATAAAACAATTTTAAGCAAATCCAAAATGCAAGATGTTATAGATATTGATGGAGAAGTTTATGAAGGATTACCAATAAAAAGAACAAGCAATATAAAAGCATATGTAACAATAATGTATGGATGTAATAATTTTTGTACATATTGTATAGTTCCTTATGTACGTGGAAGAGAAAGAAGTAGACATCCAAAAGATATTTTAGAGGAAATAGAACAATTAGCAAAACAAGGATATAAAGAAATAACACTATTAGGGCAAAATGTAAATTCATATTTAATAGTAGAAGAATGGAAGAAAAAAGGTATAGATTACCAAGGAATAAACTCATTTGCAACACTACTTAGAGCAATAAACAAAATGGATGGAATAGAAAGAATACGTTTTGTATCACCACATCCAAAAGATTTTACAGATGATGTAATTTCAGCAATAGCAGAATGTGAAAAAGTATGTAAATTAGTACATTTACCACTTCAATCAGGAAGTACAAATGTATTAAAAAGAATGAATAGAAAGTATACAAAAGAACAATATTTACAATTAGTGGAAAAAATGAAAAAACAAATACCAAATTTAACATTATCAACAGATATAATTGTAGGATTTGCAGGAGAAACAGAAGAAGATTTTGAAGATACATTAGATGTAGTAAGAAAAGTATGTTTTGAACAGGTATATATGTTTATTTATTCAAGAAGAGTAGGAACACCTGGAGATAAAATGCCAGACCAAATACCTGAAGAAATAAAACATAAAAGATTTGATAGATTAAAAGAATTAGTTGAAAGTCAAATAGAAGAAAACAATAAAAAATATGTAGGAACAATACAAAAAGTACTTGTAGAAGGACCAAGTAAAAATAACCCAGAACTTTTAACAGGAAGAACAGATAGTAACAAAGTAGTAATTTTTGAAGGTTCACCAGAACTTCAAGACAAAATAGTAGAACTTAAAATAGTATCAGAACATATGTGGTACTTAAAAGGAATTATTGAAGACTAATAATAAAATGGAAAAAAATATAGAAAAAATTTTAAAACAAGAAAAATTAGATTTAGATAGTCAAAAAGAAATAATTTTCAAAATTATTCCAGAATTAAAAGCAGAAGATGGATTTGACCATAAACATCCACATCATTGTTATGATGTATGGAAACACACAGCTTTTGCAGTAGAACATAGTAAACCAGATTTATATTATTACATGATATAGGAAAACCATTTTCTTATCAAGAGGATGGAGAAATTAGACATTTTCATGATCATCCAAAAAAGTCTGCACAAATGTCAAAAGAAATATTAGAAAGACTTGGTATTTCAGATGATAAAATAAGAGAAATGTGTTATTTAATAGCAAATCATGATAATGTAATTGATGTACAAAAATTAAAATCATCAGATATAGAATTAGCCAAAAAGCAACTCTATATTCAATATTGTGATGCTTATGCACATAATCCTAAATATGTAGATAAAAGAATAAAAAAATTAGATGAAATAAAAGAACAAATCAAACAATTATCTAAGACAATTGAAAATCAGGAACAAGAAAAATAGAAACTAAGGGAAAAAAGAGAACCGGTACAAAATTACCCGAAAGGAGAAAAAAATGGCACAAACAATAGCAGAAATTAAAGATAGAACAGTAATATCACCAATGATGCAGAAATATTTAGAAACAAAAGATAAATACAAAGATTGCATTTTATTTTATAGACTTGGAGACTTTTATGAAATGTTTTTTGAAGATGCCATAATTGCTTCAAGAGAACTAGAAATAACATTAACAGGAAAAGATTGCGGTTTAGAAGAAAGAGCACCAATGGCAGGAATTCCTCACCATGCAGCAGAAAGCTATGCATCAAAACTATTAGAAAAGGGTTATAAAGTTGCAATTTGCGAGCAATTAGAAGACCCAAAAACAGCAAAAGGAATAGTTGAAAGAGGAGTAATAAGAATTTTAACACCTGGAACAATTGTAGAAAGTAATTTGTTAGAAGAAAAGAAAAATAATTATATAATGTGTATTTGTAAAACAGGGCTTTATTATGGAATAAGTGTATGTGATATTTCAACAGGAGAGTTTTATTGTTCAGAAATAAAAGGTGAAAATAATTTTGAAATTTTATTAGATGAAATAGCAAGATTTTCTCCATCTGAAATTATTGCTAATTCAATGATGTTTGAATGCAAAGAAGAAGTAGACAAAATAAAAGAAAGATTTCAACTTTATATGAATAGGATGAATGATAAATCCTTTTCAGAAGATGAAGGAGAATTAGCTTTAAATTATAATATTATTGAAAACAAAAAACAAGTAACAAACCTAAAAGATAGAAAATTAGGTTTAAAATCCATAAATGCTTTATTAGAATATTTAAATGAAACTCAAATGACAAGTCTTGAACATATAAATACAATAACATTTTACAGTATTTCTAAATATATGTTGTTAGATGTAAATGCAAGAAGAAACTTAGAAATTACTGAAAAAATGAGAGACAAATCTAAAAAAGGAACACTTTTATGGGTATTAGACAAAACATCAACATCAATGGGAGGACGTTTGCTAAGAAGATGGTTAAATGATCCATTGCTTGATGTAGCAGAAATTCAACAAAGATTAGATGCAGTAAAAGAATTAAAAGCTAATATAATGCTAAGAGGAGATGCAATTGAAACATTAAAAAAAGTATATGATATCGAACGTCTTGCAGGAAAAATGACATATGGAAATGCAAATGCTAGAGATATGATTACATTAAAAAATTCATTGCAAAAATTACCAGATTTAAAAAATGTTTTATCACAATGTACATCTACAAAATTAAAAGAACTATATGAAGAATTAGATGAATTAAAAGATATATACGAATTAATAGATAAGTCAATTGTAGAAGATCCACCAATGACAATAAAAGATGGTGGAATAATTAAATTGGGATATGACCCAGAAATAGACAAATTAAAAACAGCTACAACAGACGGAAAAAATTGGATAGTAAAATTGGAAGCTGAAGAAAAAGCAAAAACTGGAATAAAAACATTAAAAATTGGTTATAACAAAGTATTTGGATATTATTTTGAAGTTTCAAAATCTTTTATATCACAAGTGCCAGATAGATTTATTAGAAAACAAACCTTAACAACAGGAGAAAGATATATAACAGAAGAACTAAAAACACTTGAAAATCAAATATTAGGAGCAGAAGAAAAGGTTGTTAATCTTGAATATAATGAATTTGTAAAAATAAGAGAAGAAATTGCTTCAAACATAAAAAGATTACAACAATCTGCAAAAGTAGTGTCAACATTAGATGTATTAACATCATTTGCACAAGTGGCAGAAGACATGAACTATTGTATGCCAGTTATAAGAAATGATGGAGTTATTAATATAAAAGAAGGAAGACATCCAGTAATAGAAAAAATGTTAGGAGTTGGAAATTTTGTACCAAATGATACATATTTAGACAAAGAAGAAAACAGATTAGCAATAATAACAGGACCTAATATGGCTGGTAAATCTACATATATGAGGCAAGTTGCATTAATTACTTTAATGGCACAAGTTGGAAGTTTTGTACCAGCAACAGAAGCGGAAATCGGAATTGTGGACAAAATTTTTACAAGAGTTGGCGCATCTGACGACTTAAGTATGGGACAAAGTACATTTATGGTAGAAATGATGGAAGTTGCAACAATACTAAAAGAAGCAACAGAAAATAGTTTGATAATATTAGATGAAATAGGAAGAGGAACATCAACTTATGATGGGCTTTCAATAGCTTGGGCTGTTGCAGAATATATAGCAGATAAAGAAAAATGTGGAGCAAAAACATTATTTGCAACACATTATCATGAACTTATAGAACTTGCAGATAAAGAAAAAGGAGAAGATATAATCTTTTTAAGAAAAATTGTTGAAGGTGGAACTGATGAAAGTTATGGTATTCATGTTGCACGTTTAGCTGGAGTTCCAAAAGTAGTAACAAAAAGGGCAGATGAAATTTTAAAAACACTAGAAAGAAAAAGTATGTTAAGTGGTAAAAAACAAGAAAAAGAAAATAAAAAAGTTGTTGAAGGACAATTTGATATGTTTAACTATAAGCTTGCTGAAATTGCACACGAGATAGACAAAATTAATTTAAATGAACTTACACCAATTGATGCTTTAAATACATTGGTAAGAATAAAAGAAAAAATGAAATAAAATTTAAAAAATGAAATAGAAAATAAAAAATGCATATTTTTTTCCTTTTTTGTCATAATAAGAATATACTAAAAACAAAAATTTATGAAAAGCCAAAAAAATAAATGCTTAGTATAAAACTTAAGTGACAGAAAGGAAGGATAGAAAAAATGAAAGCAACAGGAGTTGTAAGAAGAATTGACGATTTAGGAAGAGTGGTAATCCCAAAAGAAATAAGAAAAACGCTTCGTATAAAAGAGGGTGAACCGCTTGAAATTTTTACAGATAGAGAAGGTCAAGTAATATTAAAAAAATATTCTCCAATCGGGGAATTGTCAGAATTTGCAACAGGATATGCAGAAACATTATCAAAAACAACAGGACACATAGCTTGTATAACAGATAAAGACACTGTAATAGCCGTTTCAGGAATGCCTAAAAAAGAATATTTAGAGCAAAACATAAGTAAAGAGCTAGAAAAATTAATGGAAGATAAAGAAGTTTATACAAGTAATGCAAATAGTGATGTTGCAGTTCCAATAACAAAAAATGATGAAGGCGAGAAAAAATATAATGCTCAAGTTATATATCCAATAATATCTAATGGAGATACAATAGGAACAGTTATACTATTATCAAAAGAAGCTAATACAAAAATGGACGAAGTTGAAACAAAAGTCGCTCAATCAGCAGCAACATTTTTAGGAAGTCAAATGGAAATATAATAAAAAAATGTGTAATTCAAAAAATTACACATTTTTTATATAAATAATATGATAGTTTGTTATACTTTCCTATTATTTTGTCTTCAAATAAACTACAGTAACACCCATTTCACCTTCACCGAAAGTTCCAAGTCTAAAAGATTCTACATTTTTATTAGTTTTCAAATATTTATGAATACCATTGCGCAAAGCACCAGTACCTTTACCATGAATTATATGAACAGGAGAAATCTTAGCCATAAAACAATCATCTAAATATTTATCGACTAATGGAACAGCTTCATCAACAGTTAAACCAATCAAATTTATTTCAGGACTAACAGTTTGAGATTTTAAGTTAGAACGACTGTTGTATTTATATTCTTTTTCATCAGAACTATTTTTCTTTTTTGACTCTTGCAAAAATTTAACATCTACTTTTAATTTCATAGCGCCAATTTGAACTTGAACAGTGTCATCTTTAGAGATATTAGAAAGTATAGTACCTTCAGCATTATAGTTGCTCACATATACTTTTAATCCGGGTTTTATATTTTCTCTTGGTATAGGATGGCTAATTTCAACATCCTCAACATCTGTTTTAATAGAAGAAATTTGTTCATTTAATTCATTTCTTAGCTTATTTGCTTTAGAAGTAGAAAGATTACCAGTCTTTTTCATAGTGTCTAAATCTTTTATAATAGAATTTACTGTTTCTTTTGCATCTATAAGAATTTGTTTAGCATCTTGTTTTGCATTAGCAATCAATTCTTTTTCTTTATTTATGACGTCAGAGTTTTGATGTTTCAAATTCTTTTTTAATTCTTCTACTTCTTTTAAAGTTGTAGAAACTTGAGCTTTTTCATTTTCTACTTGTGCTTTTGAGTCATATATACTTTTTAGTAAATCTTCAAAATTAATGGTATCCTTATCAATCATTGAAGTAGCTCTAGAAATGATTTCTTCTTTTAAACCAAGTTTTCTACTAATAGCAAAAGCATTACTTTTTCCAGGAATACCAATTAAAAGTCGATAAGTTGGTTTTAAATTTTCTATATCAAATTCAACACTAGCATTTTTAAAATTTTTAGTTACTAAAGCATATTGTTTTAATTCTTGATAATGAGAAGTTGCAACAGTAGTTGCACCCAATTCTGAAAAGTATTGCAAAATACTAATTGCAAGATTAGCACCTTCAAGTGGGTCTGTACCAGAACCTAATTCATCAACTAAGATAAGACTATTAGAAGTTGCGGAATTAGTGATATTTACAATATTACTCATATGTGAAGAAAAAGTACTTAAAGATTCACTAATACTTTGTTCATCACCTATATCTGCATAAATTCTATCAAATACATATATACTTGAATGCTCATCAGCAGGGATATTTAAACCACTGCAAGCCATTGCAGTTAATAAGCCAATAGTTTTTAAAGTAACTGTTTTTCCACCAGTATTGGGACCAGTGATAATTAAAGTAGTAAAATCTTTTCCAAGTTCAACAGATGAAGGAACTACTTGTGATTGATCAATTAAAGGATGTCTGGCATTAATTAAATTAATAAACTTTGAAGTGTTAATTTCAGGTGTTGAACAATGTAAATCCAAAGAATAATGAGCTTTAGCAAATAAAAAATCAAGTTTTCCAATTAATTCTACATCACTTTGCAATTCTTTGGTATAAGGATATAGCAAACCACTTAAATTTTGTAAAACTCTTTCTATTTCCAATTCTTCTTCAATATGCAAATTTGAAAGCTCATTGTTAAGCTCAAAAACTGCAATAGGTTCTATAAAAACAGTTGAACCACTACTTGAAATATCATGTATGACCCCCTTTATATTATTGCGATATTCTTCTTTTACAGGAATTACGAAACGACCACTACGAATAGTTACAAGATTTTCTCTTATATATTTTGAATAAGTTGATGAGTGTAAAATAACATTCAACTTTGAGCGTATATCTTGTTCAATTTTTCTTTGTTTTCTACGAATATCTTGGAGCTTGCTAGATGCTGTATCTGCAATAGTATCTTCATCAATAATTGACTTTTTTAATGTTGAAACTATACTAGGATTAGTATATAAATCATTAAAATATTGTTCTATCGCTGAAAAATCAGAAGTAGCAAGAAAATCTTTTGAAAAATAATCTTTTAAGCTTGAAGCAATCTCCAAAATATTCTGTATTTCCAATAATGCTTTAATATTAAGAGTACCACAGCCATCTAAAGCTTTTATATATACTGTAATGTCTGCAATTTCTCCAATTGGTGGTGTACTATTTCTCTGAATTAAAACAACACTTTGTGAAGTCTCAGCAAGCATATTTTGAACTTCATCTACATTTTGTGAAGGTCTAAGCTCTGAAACTTTATTTTTTCCTATATATGTTTTGCAATAATTTGCAACTTTTTCTAAAATTTTATCATATTCTATTTTCTTTAAATTATTGTTCACGAAACTTCCAGTCCTTTCTTTTTTTCTCAATGATATTATGCCACAAAAATGTGCAAAATTCAATATTTAGAGAGTAGTTTTATAAAATAACAATTCATATTATATAAAATAATTAATGATATATTAATATTTTGCAGACAAGACCCGAATTGTTAAGCCCCAGCTATGTTTTGTCCAAAAATATTAATATATAACTATTTAGTATATATATATATATTAAAAACATAAAATTTAATAAATCACTTGCCAAAATTCGGTAAAAAAGATATAATTAATATAAGTTACAATTTTAACAAAAAAGAGAGGAGCGATTTTTATGAAAGTAAAAATAACAGGAAAGGAACTAAAGGCAACAGATGCAATCAAAAACTATACAGAAAGAAAAATAGAAAGAATAGCAAAATACTTTGATGAAGCAGAAGCTGATGTAATAGTAAGAACAGAAAGAAATGCACAAATTGCAGAAATGAAAGTATTAGCAAATGGAAATGTTTACAGAGCTGTAACAGAAGATAAAGATTTATATGCATCTATAGATAAAGATATAGATATACTAGAAGGACAAATAAGAAAAGTTAAAACAAAAAGAGAAAAAATGCAAAAAGATGCAAGTATAAAAGACTTAGACTTTGAACCTAATACACATGAGGTTATTAATGAAATATTAAAAACAGAATATTATGAAATAAAACCTATGACACCAGAAGATGCAAAATTAAAATTGCTAGAAAGACCAACACAACTTTTCTTAACATTTATTAATGTAGAAACAGGAAAAGTAAATGTTATACATAAATTAAAAGATGGTAAAAACTTTGGTTTAATAGAACCAGAAGCTTAAGAGTATAAAACTACTGTTAGAAATAAC
>CALYBE010000014.1 GCA_944393735.1 uncultured Clostridia bacterium | reverse complement strand
CATTATGGATAGAGTATGTAAAAAATATAATTCAATAAAGCCTAGAGTAGTTGTAGGAGTGCCATCTGGTATAACAGAGGTAGAAGAAAGAGCTGTAGAAGAAACAATAATACATGCTGGAGCAAGAGAAGTTTTTCTAATAGAAGAACCAATGGCAGCTGCAATAGGAGCCGGAATAGAAATTGAAGAGCCAAGCGGAAACATAATAGTAGATATAGGTGGAGGCACAACAGAAGTAGCCGTAATATCTTTAGGAGGAATTGTAGTTAGTAATTCACTAAGAATAGCGGGAGATGAACTTGACGAAGATATTATAAATTACATAAAAAGAGAACTAAATTTAGCAATAGGAGAAACAACGGCAGAACAGCTAAAAATAGAATTGGGTTGTGCAATGCCATTAATGTCTCAAATGAGTATGGAAATAAAAGGTCGAGACTTAGCAACAGGACTACCAAGAGCAGAGACAATTACATCAGATCAAATAGAAATAGCTATAAAAGATTCAATATCTCAAATAGTAGAACTAATAAAGGCAACATTAGAAAAAACTCCTCCAGAATTAGCATCAGATATAATGGAAAAAGGAATAGTATTAACAGGTGGAGGAGCATTAATAAAGAATTTAGATAAATTAGTTAGCTTAGAAACAGGCATGCCTGTTTATGTTGCGGATGAACCATTAGAAAGTGTAGTAAAGGGAACAGAAAAAACTTTACAGCATATTGAGAGTTTGAGAACAGTATTAAAAAATTCTAGGAGAAGAAAATAATGGAAAAAGATAAAAAAAGTGGAATTATAGGAGTGATTATAACAATAATAATATTAATATTACTTGTTGTATTTACTAATACAAATTCAGAAAGTGTATCTATAATCGAAAATATTGCGAATACTGTAGTAGTACCTATAGAAAACGGGTTAACTTATTTAAAAAACAAATTAAATAATAATGATAAGTTTTTTGAAAACATAGATGAATTAAAAACAGAAAATGAAGAACTAAAGCAAAAAAATAGTGAATTAGAAAAATCATTAAGAGAATTTGAAGTAATGAAAACAGAAAATGAGCAATTAAAACAACAATTGAACTTAGCAGAAGAATATGGACAATACACAACAGTTCCAGGAATGGTAATTTCAAGAGATATAAGTAATTACTCAAAAACGCTAGTAATCAATATAGGTTCAGATAATGGAGTAAAAGAAAAAATGACAGTAATAGCAGATGAAGGATTAGTTGGATATGTAATATCAACTACAGCTAATACAGCAAAAGTTCAGACAATAGTAGACAGCGCAAGTGCCACAAGTTGTTTAACAAGTACAACAAGAGATGGTATGATATGCAAAGGAACAATTGAAAACGAATCAACTCTTAATGCTACAAATTTAGCGATAGATTCAAAAATAATTCAAGGAGATAGTGTAGAAACCTCTGGATTAGGAGGAATCTATACAAAAGGAATACATGTGGGAACAATAAAAAAAATAGTAGAAGGAACTAATAAAACAGACTCATATGCAGTAATAGAAGCGGCTGTTGATTTTCAAAAGTTAGAAACAGTACTTGTTATAACAGAATAATATTTATTTGTATATAGTAAGTTTTTTAGAAACTTTGATATTAATAAGCCAGAAAGGTAAATTTATGAAAAAAGTTATTATACATTTATTCTTAATAATTATATTCATAGTAATATATCTTTTGCAAGCGATATTTTTCACAAATTTTACAATCGCAGGAGTAATGCCAAATATATTTGTAATTTTAGTCCTATATATAGGATTATATATGGGTGGCAGTATGGGAACAATATATGGAATAATATATGGAATTTTTATAGATTTATGGATAGGAAGAAATATAGGAATAACTTCTGTATGTTTAGCTGCAATAGGCATTTTAGGAGGAGCATTTGATAAAAACTTTTCAAAAGATAGTAGAATGACTATATTATTGGTAGGTGCGATTTGTACAGTTATATATGAAGTAGCATCATACATTTTACAATATCTAGTATTAGGTATGAATATAGAAATATTAGTATTTGTAAGAAAATTGCTTATAGAATTAATTTACAACATACTTATAATAATAATAATATATCCTATCATAAAAAATACAGGATATGAAGTTGAAAATGTAATTAAAGGAGATAAAATCTTAACGAGATATTTTTAAACTAAAGTTATGCAAGTCATAATATAAAGAAAGAAGGTGGAAAATTGAACAAAAGGATAAGTTTTGATAGAGATACTACATGGGAAAAAGAAGTTGGAACAGAACAAATAAACTTTAGATTTAATATAATAACAATTTTTGTTTATATTATAGGAATAGTACTAATTGTTCAATTATTAAACCTACAAGTGGTAAATGGAGAAAGCTATAGGGAACAGTCTAATACAAGACTATCAAGAGTATCAAAAATAGATTCAACAAGAGGCTCTATATTAGATAGATCAGGAAATGAGATAGCAGGAGTAAAACTACAAAACGATATAGAGTTATTTAAAACAAACATTTCAGATGAAGAATTAAATCAAGCAATATTAGCACTTGTAAATTTATTAAATGATTATCAAATAACATATACAGACACATTTCCAATAAAAATAAATCCCTTTGAATATACAATAAGTGATACAGAACTATCAAACTGGAAAGCTAAATATAAAATTGAAGAAAATGCAAGTGCAGAAGAAGTATTTTACAAATTTAAAAGCAAGTATAATATAACAAGTGAAAATGTAGAAGATATAAGAAAAATAATATCAATTAGGTATAAAATAACAACAATAGGATATAGTGCAACAAAATCTATTACAATAGCAACAAATGTAAATGATGAAGTAGTTGCACAAATAAATGAGAGAAATGATGAATTTCCAGGAATAAGTATATCAACAAACACAGTAAGAGCATATCCATTAGGAAGTTTAGCAGCACATGTAATAGGATATACAAGAACAATAAGTGACGAAGAATACAAAGAAAAGAAAGACAGATATGATATAGATGACATAATAGGAAAAACAGGAATTGAATATCTATTTGAAGATTACTTAAAAGGAACAGATGGAGAAAAACAAGTAGAAATGTCAGTTGATGGAACAATTACAGGAGAATATGTTACAAAAAATGCGATAGCAGGAAGTGATGTAGTTTTAACAATAGATGCAAATTTACAACAAGTAACAGAAACAGCATTAGCTAATTGTGTAGAAAAAATCAAAAATGGTGGATTTGCTAAAACTTATGATGCCAAAGGAGGAGCAGCAGTAGTAATGGATGTAAATACAGGAGATGTTCTTTCTATGGCAAGTTACCCAACTTATGAACCTGAATGGTTTGTAGGAACACTAGAAACTGATAAATGGAATTACATGAATGATAGTGAAACTCATCCATTATTGAATAAGGCTATACAAGGAACATATGAGCCAGGTTCAACTTTTAAAATGATAACAGCAATTGCAGGACTTGAAACAGGAGGAATAACACCAAAAGAAAAAATAAATGATACAGGAATATACAAAAAATATGGAGTAGATATGAAATGTTGGTATTATACAAGTTACCATAGAGGACATGGATATTTAAATGTAACACAAGCATTACAACACTCATGTAACTACTTTTTCTATGAAACAGGCGATAGAATAGGAATAGATGCAATAGTAAAATATGCATTACATTTTGGATTAGGCAAAAAAACTGGAATTGAATTACCAAGTGAACAGGCAGGAACACTTGCTCAAAAACAAGAAGGAAAAACATGGAATCCAGGAGATACTTTAAATGCAGCTATTGGTCAAGGAGATAATAGTTTTACACCATTACAAATTGCAAAATATATTTCATCAATCGCAAATGGAGGAACAGTAGTAAAACCAACTATTATAAAAACAATATTAAATTCTGATGGAACAGAAGTACCGAAAGAAGAAATAGAAAAATATACTAACGAAAAACTAGGTTTTCAAGATGAAGATGATGGAATAGCAATTAGCCAAGAAAGTATAAATATTGCCAAAGAAGGAATGAGAATGGCAACAAGTGAGGCAGGAGGAACAGCATACAGTATTTTTAAAAACTTTGTTGTAGAAGTTGCGGGAAAAACAGGATCAGCTGAAGCAGGGCAAGATGCAAACTCAAAAGACATAGTAAATGCATGGTTTGTATGTTTCGCACCATTTGATAATCCAGAAGTAGCTGTAGTAGTAATGATTGAGAACGGTGGTCATGGAAATTACGCAGCAGAAGTTGCGAGAGATATATTAACTCAATATTTTGGAATGAATGAAAACACTTCTGAAATAAATGAGAGTTTAACAGCTATTCCATATACAGAACAAATGAGATAGATATTTTCAATTTATCCTATTGTAGTAAAAATTTGAGCATTAATGAAATAAAGGGAGGAAAAATGTTAGCACTTGAAGCTAGCATATGGTAATGAATATGAGTTGTGTTAGTATAAATTTAAAAAAAGACAATACTATAATAAAAATAGATGATAATGCAACAGAAGAAGAAATATTAAAAGACTTATCTGAAAAAATAGAGGAATTAGCACGATTATATCAGGAAGAAAAAACTCCTATAAGAGTTACAGGTAAGATTTTAAAGCAAGAAGAATTAGAAAAAGTAACTCAAACTATAGAACAATATTTAAAAATACCAATAACATTTGACACACCAACAACACTAGGATTACACAGTATAGTTAGAAGTTATAAAGAAAATGTAGAAAAGTCAGAAACTATATTTCATAAGGGATCATTGCGTTCTGGGCAAAAATTAGAAGTTGAAGGAAGTCTTGTTGTTATTGGAGATGTAAATGCTGGTGCAGAAGTTATAGCTAGAGACAACATAGTTGTTCTTGGAACTCTTAGGGGACTGGCCCATGCAGGAGCTAAAGGGAATAAAGAAGCTATAATAGCAACAGGCAAATTAGAAGCAGTTCAAATACGAATTTCTAATATTGTTAGGGAAATAGATAGAGAAGTAGAAGAACCTGTAGAACAAGCATATATATATGTTGATAAAGATGAAATTGTGATTGGAAATAGAGACTAAAAACAATCGAATAAAAATCTAAGAACCCCACAGCTAAAAAATATTAGGGGTTCTTATTTTGTCAATGGGGACGGAGATTTTGACAACTTTCATTTGTTTTAACTTATCAGCAATAAAACTAAAGCCAAAAATAGTCCTTCATCCTTAACATCCTCTTTATACAAAAAGAACAAAAGACTAAGAATAAGAACATCATCAAAATACAACTTTATTCCAAATAGTTCAAACAAAACTTCACTATCTGACTTAGAATGATGAGAGCTTTTTTGAGAATCTTTCTTTTGTATTTTGTTAGAAATGATATTATTATTTGAAAAATTTTCCTTCTCAGAATTAGAAACATTTATTTTTGTGGAAGCAGAATCAAAATTAGAAGCCTGACTAGCTAAATTAGGCATTGGAGCAATTGGCCTATAAATATTATAAAAATTATTTCTTCTATAAGTATTATAATACTGAAAAGGCACATTACCATATCTAGGAAATCTAGGCATTATAGGCATACAAAAGCTCCTTTCTAAAAATAAATTACATTTTTATTACAAATTTTTAACATTCATAAATTTATAAATACTATTTATCTGGCTTTTTCTCATTATTAGATTTATTCATTATATCAGCAATTTTACTAATATTTAACATATTAACATATTGATCAAGCTTTTCTTTTTTACTATCACGCAAATAAGGCTTAAGAGAATATAACAAATTAGCACGAGGGTCATTTTTATTATTCATATTATCCATAATAGACTTCATTTTCATAATAGTATTAATATCAATATTAAAATTATTTGAACCACTCCCAAAATTTGCACTATTAGAATTGTTAGCTCCAAAAGTAGTATTACTTGTATTATGACTATTTCCGTAATTTGTTGAACCAGAAGAATTAGATTGACCAGAAGAATTTAGAATATTAGCTAAATTATTAATCATTTCAGGTGAAACTTGATTTAGCAAATTATTTAAATCTGTAGTAGAATTGTTATTATTTGAATTGCTGTTTGATTTATTAGCAAAATCGCTATTAGAAGTATTATTAGAATCTTGATTTTGAAAACTGTTCATCATTTGTTTTACTTCTGGCGGTATATTTCCACTATCAACCATTTTTTTAACATTAGCAAATAAATCTTCCATTTTATCAGACATATTATCACCTCTTAATAATATATGTATTATTAATTATTATATGAAAACAAAAACTGAATGTTACCTATTGTTCTTTTATAAGAAATGTATTGTATCAGAAAACTGTGAATTAAAATAGAAATTTTGCTCAAAATCTTGTATTTTTCGACAAAGTATAATAAAATATAAAACACAAAACCAAAGAAAAAGATGTAATAGAAAAGTAAATATCACAAAATGTAAAAAACTTTTTTATAATAGAGTACCAAAAAAGACAAAAAAAGCGTAAGAAAAGAATTAAAATGTTGCTATATTATGAAAAAGTATGAGGTGGTAAGGATGTTAGAAAACAATAAAGGAATACTAAAAAACTTATTTAATATAAATAATATAATCATATATATAATATCATTTATGATATCATTAGTTGGAATGGGACAAGAAGTATCCCCATTTAGTATAGCAATTGTAGGGGCATGTCTGTCAGGAGGAGTACCAGCTATAGGAATTGTTGTTGCAGGTTTGTTAGGAAATATTATAGGGGTAGGTGCAATTGGAGCACTAAACTACATATTAATAATATTAATGTTATTAATACTAATATGCATAAGACCTCCAAAAGAAAATGATGAATATAAAAATGAAAAGCTTCAGATTTCAAAACACATCTTTTTCAGTATAATTATAGTAATGTTAGCAAAACTACTATTAACAAACTTCACAGTAGGAGACTTATTACTACATATAACTCTTGCAGTACTTTCAGTAGTATTTTATAAAATATTTGTAAATTCACTAGTTGTAATACAAGAAGTAACCGAGAGAAAAGCATTTTCAATAGAAGAAGTAATGGGAGCAAGTCTTTTATTATCTATTGCAATATCTGCATTTGGAAATCTTTCAATATTTGGACTATCAATTAGAAATATACTAAGTATTTTTATTGTGTTATTACTAGGTTGGAGAAATGGAATATTAGTTGGGACAACCTGTGGCGTAACCATTGGAATAACATTAGGCATAATTGCACAAAACGAGCCATTAGTAGTTGCAGTATATGCAATTTCTGGAATGTTAGCAGGAATATTAAATAGATTTGGAAAAATAGGAGTTATAGTAGGCTTTTTAATAGGAAATGGAATACTAATATATGTTTCAAATGGAGACACAAGTAATTTAGTAGTATTTAAAGAAGTTTTAATTGCAGCATTAGGGCTACTAGCAGTTCCAAAATGGGTAGGAATAGACATTGAAGAACTGAGCCCAAAAGAAACATATTTTCCTGAATACAGAAATAATAGATTAACACAAAGCACTGAAGCAATAAATCAGCTTAACATGGTATCTGAAACAATAAAAGATATGGCAGATACATATAAACCAGTCGTTAACAAAACATCTCAAGAAATGCTTGAAAAAAACAAACAGACATTTATAACAGAATTATTAAATAATTTAGATGGACTTGAAGATAATCTTTTATATGATGACATGTCAAATCCTAATAGTGAAATTGTCAATGAAATATTTAATATTTTATTAGAAAAACAAGAAATAGACAAAGAAGATATAATAAAAACATTTGCAAAATTTAATAATTATATAGTAACATTTGAAAATACAAAAAAAGACTCACAAGTTAGTGACAAAGAAAACAATAGTGAAAAGAAAATAAACCAAACAATAAATAACGACATAGAACAAATAGTAAAAGCAGTAAACTATGCTTATAAAACAAGTAAATCAGATTTCATCTGGGAAGAAAAAGTAAAATCAAATAAAAAAACCGTACAAGCTCAATTAGATGGAGTATCAAAGGCAATATCAAGTATTGCTGTAAAAATGGAGCAAGGAAACAAACAAGACACATTTATTGATCAGAAGAAAAAAGCAATAGTTTCATTAGAGATAAAAGGAATAATAGCAGAAGAAATAGAAATAACCAAAAAAGAAAGCAGAACATTTATAGAAGTATTTTTAAGTGAAGAAAGCAAAATAATTGGAAATAAAGATGTAGAAAAAATACAGAAAGTATTAGAAAAGATACTTTTTGAAAAATTAATGTTAAATGAAACAAAAACAAAAAGATATAGTAAACAAGGAAAAAGAGTATTTTGTTACATGTCAGATGATAAATACTTATTACAAATAGGTCAAAATAACAAAGTAAAAGACAATAGTCCAGTTTCAGGAGACAGCACATTACAAATAAGACTAAATGATGGCAAATATTTAGTAGCAATAAGTGATGGAATGGGTTCAGGACCAGAAGCAAGAAAAAGTAGTCAAATAGCAATAAAAATGTTAGAAAGACTCTTAATGTCAGGGTTTGATAAAGACACATCAATAGACTTAATAAACACAACTATAATGAACGCAAATGAAGAAATATTTGCAACATTAGATATAGCAATAATAGACTTATATAATGGAAAAATCGAATTCATAAAAAATGGAGCATGTCCAACATATGTAAAAAACGGAAAAAAAGTACAAATAGTAAAATCTTTAAGTTTGCCTGCTGGAATTTTAAATAACATTAATTTAACAACATATGATAAAGACATAGAAAATCAAGATATATATGTAATGTGTAGTGATGGCATTATTGATGCAAATGTTGAGTATAAAAATAAAGAATTATGGGTTAAATATGTACTTGAAGATATAGATACAAACAGTTGTCAAAAAATAGCAGATATAATTTTAAATGAAGCAATAGACAATAACTATGGAGTAGTAAAAGATGACATGAGCCTAATTGTTTGCAAACTAACTGAAAAAAGTAAAATACCAAAAAATATATAAAAAAGGAAGTAAAATAATGGAGGAAAAAGGAACTATAAAAAATGAAACTAAAGAAATTGACAAAGAATTAATAACCAAGAATCACATGCCAAGATGGAATGAAATACCAGATTTAGAACTATACTTAGACCAAGTTGTAAACTATTTAGAAAAACACTTAAACCTATATAATGTAAATAAAGAAGATAAAATTATAACAAAAACCATGATAAACAACTATGTAAAACAAGGAATAATGCCAGCTCCAGAAAAGAAAAAATACAATAGGTCACATATTGCATATTTGATAGTTATTTGTGTATTAAAGCAAGTATATAGTATAAGTGATATAGGAAGACTAATTTCACAAACAATACAATATTTTGAATTAAGTAAAGCATATAATAGATTCTGTGTTAATTTAGAACTATCAATAAAAAATGTTTTTAATAGAAAAGAAATGCCTCATGTTCAAAAAATGACAGAGGAACAATATCTATTAAAAAATGTAGTTCAATCAGTTGCAGATAAATTGTATGTAGAACTAGAATTCTTAAATAAAGAAGAAAATACTGAAAAAAATTAATTTTTATAATTTAAAAAAGAGGAACTTTAAATAATTATTTTATTAAAGTTTCTTTTTTTGTTGACCCGTATCAAATAGCCAAAAAAAGATTATTGTTTTTTCGTATGAATAAGTAAAAAAGTGGAAACCATATATAAAAAGGTAATAAGACCAAAAATCGTGAAAAAAGTATTTTCAAATGACTTTGAACCGAGAGAAAGGAATGAAGAAAAAATGAGTTCATTATGGATAGAGACAACCAAAGATGAAATGAAATTAAATCCACTTAAAAAAGACGAAGAAACAGAAATATGTGTAATAGGAGCAGGGTTATTTGGATTAACAACAGCCTATTATTTAACTAAAAATGGAAGAAAAGTAACAGTACTAGAAAAAGGAAACATAGGAGAAAAAGTAAGTGGAAACACAACCGGAAAAATAACAAGTCAACACGGATTATTTTATGACCATCTAATTTCAGATTATGGAGTAGAATATGCAAAAAAATATTTACTAGCTAATGAACAAGCAATTAGTAATATAAAAACAATTATTGAAGAAGAACAAATTGATTGTGATTTATGTATGGAAAATGCATATATCTATACAACAGAGCAAGATGAAGTACCAGAAATAGAAAAAGAAGCAGAAGCCTTAGAAAAACTTGGAAAGCATTCAGAAATAGTTAGTAAAACAGAGTTACCTCTTAAAATAAAATGTGCATTAAAAGTTGAAAGACAAGCACAATTTCACCCTAGAAAATATATGTTAGGGTTATGCAAAAAAATACTTAAAAAAAACAAAATTTATAATTACACAACTGCTTTAGATGTAGAAAAACATGGAGATGGATATATAGTTCATACAGACAGAGGTGATGTATTAGCAAAATATATTGTACTTGCAACACATTTCCCAATAATAAACATGCCTGGTTTTTACTTCACAAAAATGTATCAATCAACATCATATGTCATAGCAGTAGAAACAGAAAGAAAATTGCCAGAAGGAATTTATATAAATAATAAAGAACCAATATATTCGTTTAGAACTACAAAATATAATGGAAAAGACATATTATTAATAGCAGGAAGTGACCACAGAACAGGAGAAGCTGTGCCAAACAATGAATATTATGAAAACCTAGAAAAAATGGCAAAAAAATTGTATCCGGACAGTAAAATACTATTTAAGTGGAATACAAGAGATTGTATAAGTTTAGATAAAATACCATATATAGGAGAATTTTCAAACTTTATGAAAAATGTATATGTAGGAACAGGATTTAAAAAATGGGGAATAGCATTCTCAAATGTTGCTGCAAATATAGTTGCAGACAAAATTTTAGAAAAAGAAAATGAATATGAAGAAACATTTAGCGCAACAAGAATGAAACCAATAAAAAATCGTTGGGAAGTAAAAAATATGTTAGAAGAAACAGTAAATTCAATCGCATTAAATAAATTTAAAATTGAACCATTTAATATTAATCAAATTGAAAATGACAATGGTGCAATTGTTCAAATAAATGGAGAAAATGTAGGAATATATAAAGATATAACTGGAAAAATATATGCAGTAAAACCAAACTGCACTCACTTAGGCTGTTTGCTATCATGGAACAACATAGATAAAACTTGGGATTGCCCATGTCATGGAAGTAGATTTGACTATAAAGGAAGGGAGATATATGAGCCAGCAATAAAAGACTTAGAAACAAGGGATATGTAAAAAATCAAATAAAGAAAAAGTTAAAAAAATATTTACAAAAAAAGATAGGTTTGCTATAATAAAAACGTAGAATAAGAACTTTAAGATAAATTATTTATAAAAACAAAGGAGAACTTAATATGGAATACGATAGAACACAAGAGAATGCCGTACAACAAGAAGCATGCAGAAAAGTAAAACAAATGGCAGAACTAATGAAACATTTTAGAATTAAATATTATCCAGATTTCCAAAAAATATCAGAAGAAGATAAACAAACATATAATGAAGCAAAAGGCAGAATGATGCAAGTAGCTACTCAAAACGGATTAGATAGATTACAAGTATCATTAATAACAGACATGATAAATAAATATGGTAATGATGAGCCAAATAGCGAACTAAAAGAAAACGATAATAACCAATTAACAAGTACACAAGCATTAGATGCATATCGTGGTGCAATAGATGCAGAAAAAGACGCATTAACAAAAGGAAAAATAGGAAAAGCAAAAAAATGTCAATTAATTGCTAGTAAATATTATGAACAATTAGTAGAAGAAGATCAAAAAAGAGCAATAGAATATAAAAGAGGACTATTTTCAGAATTATACTTACCACAAAATAGTGTAAAAGAAAATAATGAGCAAATGATGGAAAAATTAAAAGGATGTTTCAGACCAAAAGATGCAAAAGCAAGAAAAGAATTCACAAAACTATTTGCAGAATTGCAAAAAGAACAACCTCAAACAGCTACAGAAAAAACAAGTAATAAAGCAGTTGCTCTAGAATTTTAAATAAAAGAAAGGGATAAGACCAAAGATGAATAGAGAATATGAAGAAGCATTTGCTGAAGTTGATGAAGTACTAAAATTAATTCCAGTAGAATTATCAAGCAAAATACCAACAAAATTCAAGCAAATAATTTCAGAAAACAGAGCAAATGACTATAGAGTTCAAATTAGAGAACCATTAGAATTTGATGAAAAAAACTTCAAAACAGAAACAATAGTTATATTAGGCCTAATTTATAGAGACTTTTTGGCAGACCCAGAAGAAAGAGACCAATTACAATTAGAAGATGTAGAAGGAATAAGAAAAATCGAGCAAGATATGAATGAACAATATAACATGGATGGCATCTTTTCAAAAAAGAAAGAAAAGAAGCGGGAGTATGGACCCAAATATGGGGCAAGAATTAATCGTTTACAAAGAGCCAAATATCTTCAAAAAATTATTTAACCTAATAAAAGGAATTTTTGTAAAAAATTAACTCATTGATATAACATTTATTAAAAAGAATTAGAAAATTCTTATAGTTTAAAGTAAAAACAGTTAACATGTCTTGATTTTACTTTATGCAAAAAAAATTTAAGAAAATTGTCGAAATTTATTGACTTATCAAGATCTTTTTGCTAAAATAACACCATAAATCATATATTTATATGTTTTATATACCGTTTATTGAACTAGATAGATTGCTTTTAAACCAGTTATCTAGTTCTTTTTTTGTGTAAGAATAATCAAATGTGTTAAACAGAATGAATATGCGAAATGCTGATTTTCTTGTGCAAACCTTTACAAAAAATTAAAATAAATATATAATTAGCCAGAAGGAGGAATAAGAAATGGCAAATTCCAAATTAATAGTAGTAGAAGGAGCACAAGGAGCAGGAAAAACAACAATAACAGATTACTTAAGACATACATTAAGTTACACAAATTTATACAGACTTTGCGGAACTTCAGATGCCACAGAAACAGGACTAGCGAAGTCAACTAAAATGTATGAACAATTATTAGATTACATACAAGGACTAGAAAACTTAAATATCAATCTTGTATTTGATAGAACATTTTTTACAGAAGAAAACTATTGCAGATTAGGAAAAAAAGCATACTCATTTACAGGAGAATATAATAAACTTTTAGATAGGTTTTGTAAATTAGATTTTGAAATATATTATATTACACTATATTTAAAAGATAAAACCTTATTTAGTAAAAGATTAACAAGAGACGGAAAAGCAGTATATGATAGTTCAAAATTTGGAGTAGAAAATAGTATAGAACAACAAGAAATGTATTTAAAAATGTCTAAAGAAATAAAAGAAAAATATCCTAATATAAATGTAATAAATATAAAAACAGATAGACCATTAGAGGAAGTAAAAAAAGAGATTAGAAAAGTAATAGGATACTAAAATTACTAGAAAATGTAAAAAAACAAAAAAACGAGAAATACACAGTAAAAAAGAGCAAAAAAGTAGAAAAACAAATAAAATGCAAATCAAAATAAACAAAAATTTATCTTCAAAAGGAAATCAAGAGCCAAAATCGAACTTGAAAACATGGATAAATTTGGTATAATAAAAAACGATGGTGCATTATTCTAGTCATACTATTTATTGTGAGGGTGGGGCTAAAAATCCACTAAAGGGCATACCATTGAAACTTCTTGTATATGCGCGAAATGCCAGTTTTGTGTGTATTCAGGAAGGTAAGAACATAGGGTATTGTATAATGGCATATGCATGATTCCCTGGTTTGTTGAGGCTTAAATTTACATTTTAAGTATAACCTATGTTGAGTGCCAAGACACAAAAAACATAGAGTAGCCTGTCTTGAGTGAATGTATTGGGATTAAGCAATTATGAAATTACTTTTGCAAAAGAGACTAACAATAAAAAAAGTATGTGAAGGAAAACTTCTAGAATGTTTGCTTCATGAGAAGTATAGAAATCTAAGGATTAAGGTACGGACTTAAGTGGTGATCTAGTGTCTAATGAAATACTTAGATGTTCTCTTTAAATGGAAACAGCTATGTAGTAATGCATAGTAGAGAATAGAGAAATTCAACTAGACCTAAACCGTAAAATTTACTTAGATTTTACCATCTCTTTTTTTTATATTTTAAATAAAATTTAATTTTAGAAAGAGGAGAAAATAAATTAATGAGCAAAAAAAATGGTCCAAAAGAAAAAGACCACTCGAAACTGAAATGGTTTATTGAAGTATCTATAACAACATTTATACTATCAATAGTATTTTCATATATATCAACAAATGGTGTAACAAACTTAAATTTAGGAGCATCAATATTAGTATTAGTACTAGTAATTGCAGTAGGAATAATATTTGACATTGTTGGAGTTGCAGTAACAGTAGCAAATGAAGAGGAATTTCATGCGAAAGCAACTAAAAAAGCAAAAGGAGCAAAAACATCAATAAAACTAATAAAAAATGCTGCAAAAGTTGCCAATATATGTGCAGACGTAATTGGAGATATATGTGGTGTATTAAGTGGAGCAATAAGTGCATTATTATCAGCAAAAATAACAGAAAAATGTGGAGTGGACTTACAATTTATAATTAGTGCTATGGTAGCATCCATAACTGTAGGAGGAAAAGCTTTAGGAAAAGAAGTTGCTAATAAAAACTCAACACAAATTGTACACTTTGTAGGAACACTATTAAATAAAATATATAAATAAAAAACTTAAGACTACAAAAATAAAAGAAGTAACAAAAGAAAAAGAAAGGAGAGAAATTTTAAAACTCAAAAAACAAGCTTAGTAGAATATAATTATATTTTACGGCATATTAATACCTTGAGAAAGTACAAATCTCAAAATGTACTTTACAGAAAGAGGCAATAAATGATTAAAGTAGTAGAGCTTACGAAAGAAAATGAAGAACAATATTTAGACCAAATTGCAAATCTAGAGCAAATTATACTAGAAGCAATGAAAAAAGAAGGAAGAGAGGGTCAATTATTTATTACTGGAAAAGAAGACATATCAGAATATGTACACTCACCAGAAAATACTGTACTTGTTGCGATAAATGAAAATGATAAAGTAGAAGCCGCAACATATATTACTCAGGGGCAAAAACCATTTACATATAATGATATAACAAAATATTTTAAATATGGAGAAAAATATCAACAATATGTAAAATCACAATATCAAGATGAAAAAGCTTATAGAAGAGATATAAGAGAAATTTACATCATTAAAGTAGAAGCATTTGAATATGCGAAAAAAAGAATATTAGCAGAAAATCCCCAAATACGTAATTTACAACAATATCTAAAAAAAGAGATAAAAGAAAATGGATATCATGAAAAAAGTGAATTAAGAGAAAAAATAAATTTATATATGTCAGAATACATTAATTCTCATTATGGAAAAGAAATTCAAGAAAAATATGAAAAATTTTATTGGATAACATTCCAAGATATAAAATCTGAATTAAAGCCAGATGGTAGTGAAATAGAAACACCTAAGATCTTTCAAGAATATGAACAATTGTTGAAAAAAGGCAGTTTAAAAATACATGAAGAAAACTTAGATTTTGATGTATCAAAGTATTATACAGCAAAAACCCAAAATTCAATAGAATTAGATACATATTTAACAGAACCTCAGACGAGAAGAGCGGGGATTGCTAGAATAATTGTATATGAGGGAATAAAAAAAAATATGGAAGAACATTTTAAAAACCCTGAAAATCAGGAGATATTTTTATGTTCAACTTTGCATAGAGATAATTTATCATCAAAATATGTATCTGAATTTTTTGGATTAACAGATAGCCTATATGTAAATCGTAGACAAGGTAGAGACAGAGAAGTTCATATTTGTAGAATTCCTCGTGAGCAAGCTATGGAATATTTAACTAATATGTCTGATAAATTAGCAGTATTATATGGATATAATCCTAATAATAAAAAAATATCTAATAGTACTAGAAAAAAGATCTTACAAGAGCAATTAAATTATGAACTAAAAGAACATAAAAGACTTGTTAAAGCAAGAACTGTTGACAAGAAACTTAAAGGAATAAATGTAAGGTTTATCGGAGGAAAATTAAAGAAAATAAGAAGATTACAGCAACAATTAAATCAATTAGACGAAAGTGAAAAAGATGTTACAACTTCTAAATAAAATCTATTTTTTATTTTTGAGTCTATTTGAGAAATTGAGTAGACAATATAATTAATTTAGTCTTGTGGCATACAAGGAGGAATGAGAAAAAAATGAATACAGAAAATAGTAAATATATATGGCCTATTATGCCAAAATATAAAGTCGCAGAACATGATAAATGGGGAATTAGAAAAAACCATTATGTACTATTTAAGGAAAGAGCACATTCAGGCTTTGACATAACCGCAGATATAGGAACAGAAGTACACCCAATAATGAGTGGAACCGTTTTGCTTGCGGAATTTGACGGAACAACAACAGAAGGATTTGATGCTTTTAATGACGGATATGGAAATAAAGTAGAAATCTTAAATGATGATGGTAGAAGAGTTGTTTATGGACATTTAAGAGAAATTTTAGTTAAGCCAGGAGATAAAGTAACAACTAAAAATATTATAGGAAAAACAGGTTCAAGTGGTGGTTCAAGAGTTCCACATCTTCACTTAGAAATTAGAAAAGAAAATACAGAAAAAACAGGGTTAGATTATACCATAAATCCTTTAGATCTATTACCTAAAATAGATTTAAATAGTTTAACTGCAGAATTTACTTTAGAACCATATGCTTCTCTTTGGAGAAAACTTACATCTGATGACCCTTGGAATTTTTCAAAAGAAGATGTTCCATATTCTGAAGACAAAAATTACATAAGATAAAGAGTTATGTAATACTGTAAATGGTGATCAATTAAATAGAATAAGAAAAAGCTACAATCGCTAGTCCTTTGAGTTTTGAAATCCAATAATAGCAAACGAAAATTTGCAAAATTCTCTGCATTGTGGTATAATAATATTAGTTGTAAGCAGTGCTTACTGTTCGAAAGAACAAAAGTTTGAGAGTAAAAATCATAAAAAGGAGTCAAATTATGAAAAAGATGCTCATTGTTGTTGAGGGGATTCTGTTCTGGGTATCGTTTGCAATTCTGATTATGGAGCAGGGAGATGCCAGTTTTGGTGTTTTCTGTTTAACCAAATTGATTGCAATTGCAGGCTTTGCCCTTCTGATTAGGCTCGATGCATATCGGGCTAGAATCGAAAATCGGCAGAAGCATCGTCGCAACTAACAGGTCTAGGCAGGTGTAGTACACCTGCCTTTGACCATTTTATAAAAAAATTAAATAAAGAAATTATTTAGCATTCAACAAAATCAAACCTTTTTTAATCAAATCTTCAATAGATAAACTATTAATATCAAGATGTTCAAAAGCCTTTTCAATATCCTTTTTAGAATATCCAAGAACCATAAGACCAGAAATAGCCTCTTGAATTTTTTGAGAGTCTTCAGTAGCTTTTTCTTTTGACTGTTCTATTTGTTCGTTTGTTTGTTCATCTTTTAGTTTATCCTTTAATTCCAATATAATCCTTTGAGCAGATTTATTTCCGATGCCAGGAATCTGAGTAAGAACTTTAACATTGTTTGAAATTACTGCAATAGCAAAATCTGATGGTTCTATGCAAGAAAGCATAACTAATGCGCTTTTAGCTCCAACACCACTAACAGAAATAAGTAATTCAAACATTCTAAGCTGTTCTTGAGTTTTAAAACCGAAAATACTAACATCATCTTCTCTAACTCTATAATAAGTAAAAACTTTTACAACATCCCCTATATTTCCAATAGAATTGATATTGTTTTCAGACATAAAAATTTTATATCCAAGACCTCCAACATCTATTACAATATAATTACTCATCTTCATTTCAAGAGATCCTTTAATATATGCAAACATAAAAAATCCTCCTAATATATTTAAATCTATTATTTACAAAATAAAAAGGTTTGTTATTTATTATTTGTGAAACAACAATAAACCCTCAAAATTATTTTTCTTATCTTTGCCTAATTATACTATTTGATTTTTTAAAAATCAAGTCTTTTGCAAAAAAATGTTCGACAATAATATTGACATTTTCTAGACAAGGGCTTATAATTTTTGATATGAAAAGGAGAGAAAAGTATGAATCAAACAGAACCATTAGCATTTAGAATGAGGCCAAAAACACTAGAAGAATATGTTGGGCAAGAACATGTAATAGGCCCAGGAAAATTACTATATAGAACAATAAAAGCAGATAGATTATCAAGCATCATTTTATTTGGACCACCAGGCTGTGGAAAAACATCACTTGCAAAAGTAATAAGTGAAACGACGAAATATAAATTTTATAAATTAAATGCAACAACAGCTGGAGTTGCAGACATAAAGAAAATAATAGAAGAAACGCAAAATTTTATGATGAACCCTGCTGGAAAAAGTATATTATTTATAGATGAAATTCATAGATTTAACAAACTACAACAAGATGCATTACTTCCATATGTAGAAAATGGAACAATAATTTTAATAGGAGCAACAACAGAAAACCCATATTTTGAAGTAAATAAAGCTTTAATATCAAGATCAATGGTAATAAAACTAAATCCATTAACAGAAGATGATATCTATAAAATTTTAAAAAATGCATTAGTAAGAAAAGATGGGTTAGGAGAATACAATATAAAAATAGAAGACAGCACTTTAAGAAAAATCGCAGATATAGCAAATGGAGATGTAAGAACAGCTCTAAATGGACTTGAAATTGCAGTATTAACAACAAATATGGAATCAGATGGATATATTCACATAACAGATGAAGTTATAAAAAACAGTATCCAAAACAGAAAAGCCATATTTGATAAAAATGGAGATACACACTATGACAATATAAGTGCATTTATAAAATCAATGAGAGGTTCAGACCCAGATGCAACATTATTTTATTTGGCAAGAGCTTTAAATGGAGGAGAAGATCCAGTATTTTTAGCAAGAAGAATAACAATATGTGCTTCAGAAGATGTAGGTTTAGCAGACCCACAAGCACTTGTCATAGCAACATCTGCAATGCAAGCAGTACATATGATAGGAATGCCAGAAGCAAGAATAATACTTGCAGAAGCTGCAGTATATGTAGCAAACTGTAAAAAATCAAATGCAACATATTTAGGAATAAACCGAGCATTAGATGATGTGGCAAATAAAGACACAGGTGAAATACCTATGCATATACGTAATGCACCTATAGAAAAGATGAAAGAACTAGGCTATCATGAAGGATATTTATATCCACATGACTATCCAGGACATTGGGTTGAGCAACAATATTTACCAGACAAAATGTTAGGAACAAAATATTTTATAAAAGATGAGAATATAAAATAATAAATTGGAAAAAATGGAAAAAAGAATAAACTTTTTTCTATTTTTTTTTTAAGGAGATAATTTATTTTGGAAGAAAACAAAAAAACAAACATAAAGAAAGCAATAATAGGAATTCTTGCAGGTATAATTTGTGGACTCTTCGGAACTGGCGGAGGAATGATACTTGTACCATCATTTATATATATGTTAAAAATTGAAACAAAAAAAGCAAGAGCAACTTCACTTTGCTGTATGTTAGTAATGGTAATTGCAAGTAGTTTTTTCTATTACAAAAATAATTATATAAATTGGAAAGCAGGGATATTATGTGCTTTAGGTGGAATTGCAGGAGGATACATAGGAGCTATAATATTAAAAAAAATACCAGACTATATATTAAAAATTCTATTCACGATTTTTATAATATATTACTCATATAGGATGATATTTATACTTTAGAATAAATAAAAAAATTTCAAAAAGGAAGGAATAACTATGTTAGAAACACTAATAGGAGCATTTTCAGGAATATTTAGTGGAATTGGAATGGGCGGAGGAACAATATTAATATTTTTACTTACAACATTTGATGGATTAGAACAGCACATTGCACAAGCGACAAATTTGATTTATTTTGTGCCAACTGCGATTTCAGCAATTATAGTCAGTTATCGTGAAAAAAATGTAGATGTTAAATTAGCATTATTTGTATCAACATGTGGAATTATAGGAGCAATTATAGGCTCAAAAATATCTGTAGATACAGAAGTAGGCAAATTACGTAAATTGTTTGGAATTTTTTTGGCAATTATTGCTATTCATGAAATATATACCTTATTTAAAGAGTATAAATTATATAAAAAAAGAAATACTAAAAATAGTTAAATTTTAAAATAAAATTAAGATGGAAAGGTCTGAAAAAAATAAAATTTTTTCAACCAAAAGTGAAACTTAGGAAAGGAATGGTATAAAAATGACAATGAAATTTGTAAAGGGTTTATTAATTGGAGGACTTATAACAACAGGAGTTATGATGATGTGGCCAGATAATAATATGGATACACAAAAAATAGCTAAAAAAGGAAAAAGATGGGCTAAAAAGATGGGTATAATGTAGTTAGGAGAAGTGCTATAAAAAATATATTGCTCAAAAAAGTGACAAGGTTAAGCTTTGTCACTTTTTCTTGTCAAAACCAAAATAGTTTGGTATAATAAAGAAGTAAATTAATAAAAAAACTTTTGAAAAAATAAACTCAAAGAAAGGGATGAATTATTAAAAATGAACAAATTAGAAAAGCGCATTTTACTAACTATATTAATAATTTTAGTAATAATAGCAAGTATAATGATAGCTTTTAAATATGTAGAAAGTAGACAAGCAGAAAAATTAAAAGAAAACAACATAAAAGAAGTAATATCAATGGGAGAAGAAGAAACACAAGATAATACGGAAAATGAGGAAGAAACTAATATAGAAAATGATAGTCAAGAAAATAGTGATGAACCAACAGAACCAATAGACCAAAATCAGACAGAGCCAGTTGAACCAGTAACCAAAAATCAAACAGAACCAACAGAAAAAACAGCAAATAATGGAACACCATATTACATAAAAGTAAATTATACTCAAAATGTAGTGACAATATATGGAAAAGATAGTGAAGGAAATTATACTAAGCCAGTAAAAGCAATGGTATGTTCAACAGGAACAGCGACCCCTAAAAGTGGAACATATTCCATCACAAATAAATATACTTGGAGAGCATTGTATGGCGGAGTTTATGGTCAATATAGTTGTAGAATAGTAGGAAGTATTTTATTCCACTCTGTTCCATACACAAAAAATGGGGACAAGAGTTCATTAGAATATTGGGAGTATGATAAATTAGGAACAACAGCATCTGCAGGATGTATTAGGCTAACTGTAGAAGATGCAAAATGGATTTATGATAACTGTGCCTCTGGAACTAAAGTTGAATTTTATTCAGATTC
>CALYBE010000013.1 GCA_944393735.1 uncultured Clostridia bacterium | reverse complement strand
GGCATTTCTTCTCTTGAAGCTCTTGCTTATAATGTTAACTCAGAAGGTTTAATTTGTTCATTAATTGACGCCAAAAATGATAATGTTTATTATGGCTTATTTAAATTACAAAATAGCAATTATTCTCGAGTTGAAGATTTTGAATTTAAAAATATTCACGAAGTAATCAATTACTTGAAAAATTATTCAACACCTATTACTTTTGTTGGAGATGGGGCAGTAGCTCATAAAGATATTATCTCAGAAAATTTAATTGATTCAAATTTTTGTAAAAAAAATAATTTAAGTAGTTTTGCACTTGGAATTGCTGGTTTAAATGCTTATTCAAATAATGTTGAGACTTCTATAATGCCTTTATATTTAAGGAAATCACAAGCAGAACGTGCTTTAGAAGGAAAAAAATTAATGTAAACGATTAATATAACTTTGTTATGACATTAGAAATTACAAGCCATTATTTTAAATAAAAACTCACAAATGATAGCAAATAATTAATGGAGGTATAGTAAAGTGGAAATAACTGAAATGACTTTAGATGATTTAGAATCAATGAAAGATACTTTATATTCTGATTTTGATAATTTTTGGAGTTATAATATTTTAAAACAAGAACTTCAAAATGAAAAAACTACATACATAATAGCTAAAGAAAATAATGAAGTGGTTGGTTTTGCTGGTTTATCAATTATTTTTGATGAGGCAACACTTAATAATATTGTTGTTAAAAAATCTTGCCGTGGTAGAGGAATTGGTGGAGAATTACTTGAGACTTTGATTGATTTATGCTCAGATTTAAATGCAAAATTTTTTACTTTAGAAGTTAATGTTACTAATACCCCTGCTATAAAATTATATGAGAAATTTGGTTTTAAAAATTTGGGAATTAGAAAAAAATATTATAATAATTCTACTGATGCTTATATTATGACTAAATATGATATTTAATTTGTGAGAAATGAAATAGATTTTCTAAGTGTATAATAGGAAAATATAACTTTCCTATTATATAAAAAAGAATTGTCTAGCCTTAGACAATTCTTTTTTTGTTTTATAATCAAGCAAAGTATATTTGCTAGTTTACTATCAAATAAAACTATACAAACTTTTCTACTTTTATTATTGTTCTACCACTTTTAGTTTGACCAACTAATTCCTTAATATAAAATCTACCTTTTCCCCTAATTGTAATCATATCCCCTGCTTTAATTTGTTTAGTTTTTTTAGTTTCACATTGAAAATTTACAAAAACTCTTTCTGTATTTATGATTTCAAGAGCTTTATTTCTTGAACCTCTAGCAAGTTCTGAAATAACATTATCTAATCTTAAAGAAGAAACAATAATTTCAAGTTCTTCTTTGTGAATTTCAACTTTTCTCAAATCTTCTATTTTTTGAACAGTAATTGTAGATTTAGAAAATCTTGTTAAACTACCTAAATTTTGTAATAGAAATTTGGTAATTTCTTTTTCTACTATTATATCTGCACCATCATTATCAACTATTATGTCTCCTACTTTTTCTCGTTCTATCCCTAATTTCATTACAGCTCCTAAATAGTCTCTATGTGAATATTTTCCTTTTAAATCATCTGGCAATTGAATTCTAATTATTTCGATTATATTTGAAATATTTTTTGCAACTACTCCTGTATTAAATTTTTCTGGATATATCACAAACATTTTTCTTTCCGCTTCTTCAAATCCACCATAACAGATATAATTTTCAATATTAATTTTATTAATAAATTTTTGTACAAGTTCTGATTGAGCCATATCTAAAAAATCAGTATGTTCTATCTTATTTTTCTTTTCTACCATTTCCACTTTGTCTAAAACTTGTGCCAAAAGCATTTTTTCATCTTTTTCTTTGTAATCATTTAAAATGTTTCTGTCCATATTTTATATTTAAAATATCCTTTCTTTACATTAATTTTCTGGGCTTTAGCTGAAAAGATAATAGCCATATTTCAGGCTATTATCCTTTGTACTTTATTATAAATTATACCAATAACAACATAATAAGAGTTCCAAGTGGAACAGTAATATTATCTGTTCCTTTTATTGATATTGCTTCTATTCCTGTTAATGTGAAAGCCATTAAAAAGGCCATTAAAACAGTATGTTCTATTCCCCAATATAAAGCTACTTGTTCATATATTAGATATGCACCAATTATTACTAGAGAAATAATGAACATTGTTATTGAACCAGCAAAAGATTTTTTGGAATTAACGATTTTATATCTTGGGCTTTTTATGACTCTTCCCATTATAGCTGCAAATCCATCACCATATGCCATAATCAAAGCTGGTATTAATCCTAGTGATGGTTTATTATATATTCCAAATGAAATTATTGCTAATATTAGTAAAGATATTGCATAATAAACTGTTCCTAGTCCATCTTGTTCATCTCTTTCCATGACTTTTATTATATTCTTTTTGTAAGATAGATAATTAATTATT
Source organism: uncultured Clostridia bacterium (assembly GCA_944393735.1). GTDB lineage: Bacteria > Bacillota > Clostridia > TANB77 > CAG-508 > CAG-269. The sequence continues at coordinate 19,376 of CALYBE010000013.1, read as the reverse complement.
ACAAATGATGCTGGGACAAATGCCACAAACCATACATTTGTAAAGAAATACATTGCTATAAACCACCAGTTTCCTAACATTATATGTATAAATTTTCTACTCGCTTCTTTGCTTCTTTTTTTAAACAAATTTGCTCCTACTATTATTAATCCAATATACAAGTATGAAACAAGTATTCCTAACCAATTATTCATTTTTGATTGCATTCCTTCCTAATATCTAATTTTTCAATATTATAGTTTTGTTTTCTACAGCTATTATTCTACTATAAATCCCAAAAAATAGCAAGTTTTTTAATTCAAATATTACAAGATAATGTTTTTATTGAAAAAAGTAGTTATATATTAATATTTTGAAGGACAAGAACCAGATTGTTACGCCCTAGCTATGTTTTGCCCGAAAAATATTAATATATAACTATTTCACAAATAAAACTAATATTTAATCCAAATAGTTATTTAATTCTATCAATGCTTTTGCAGAAACAATATAATCTTTAACAAAGTTGAACAAATAATTAGATAATCTTGAAGCTGGCCTATCAAGATACAAATCTTTTACAATACAAATTCCCAACCCCTTATCAAATAATTTATTCAGTCTTTTTCCAATTTGAATTAAATTTTCTTTTTTCATTTTTTTATAAGTCTTTTCAGCCTTCATATGCCTTTCATTTAATTCTTTAATAAATTCTTCAAAAGTATATTCTTTGTATTTGTACATTTTATACATCTGTGCAGCATATTCCAATCCATATATAGTTTGCAAATTAAATACTTTAAGCATTTTTGCAAATTCTTTAGGTTTGAAATAGAAAATATGTCCTTGTAACTTATTAAAGCTTCTCAGTGTATCTAAATAGCCTAATTTTATGTTATTTACTATTTTTTCATGATTGAATTCAAAAGTTCCTCCTAAATCTTCTGATGGAGATAATACTTTTATATAAACATCTTTGCTAACTGATTTTTTACTAAAACCTACACCTGTAATATCTGCTATTATTATTTTTTTATATCCTTTCTCAATTAACATATTTGATGGAATATTATCATATAGACCTCCATCATAATATTCTTCACCATTTATTACTTGTGGTTTGAAAATAGGAAAACATGAACTTGCAAGCAAATAATCTACCATCTGATCTTTTGGTATTTCATTTTTGAATTTTTGTAAAGGTGTTCTGTTTGTTACTGAATATGTTACTAATCCAAAATCAATTTCAGAATTGTATATTTTGTCCATGTCTATATATTGTTCAATCATTTTTCTCAATGGTGTATTATCAATACCTTTTTGTTTTGTATAGTCTGCTGCTAAATTAAATATATTGGATAAATCAAATATATTTTTGCTTGAATCAATTCCTTTAACTTTCATAATATTGTTTATTTTTATATTTTCATACATCTTTACTGTTGAAGCAATATCATCTTGCAAAAATAGAGCTCCATTTAATGCACCTATTGATGCTCCAACTATTGCCTTTATATTTATTCCTATTTCTTGCAATGCTTTCCATACTCCAACTTGGTATGCTCCTTTTGTTCCGCCCCCAGCTAATACTAAACCATATTCATTATTATTCATGTTTATTTTTCCTTATTATAATATTTAGATTTTTGATAAAGGATTTACCTATAAACCTATTTTCAGAAATTTTTTAATGTAAAAATATTTACATTTCTTATTTTGAAATTATAATATCATAAATTTTCTCTTTATACAAATTTTTTTATTTTTGTAATTGACATTTTTCGTCAAAAAAAATATAATTTAAATGAAATTTAAATTAATTGGAGGTACAAATATGTCAAAAAGTAACTTAGGCATTTTAGTTATGGATAACTTCAAGGAATTCGGAGAAAAAGTGCAAAAGCACTTAGAAAAAATCAAAGGAACAGATGAAAAATATTTAATTCACTTTGATGCTACCAGATTTGCAAATGGAGAAGGCAAAATTACTTTAAAAGATTCAGTTCGAGAAAAAAATTTATTTATTCTATCAGATGTTGGAAACTATGGTTTAGAATATAATTACCATGGTAAAAAACACATACTATCGCCAGATGAACATTTTCAAGATATCAAAAGAGCTATTTCTGCAACTTGTGGACATGCTTCAAAAATTTCTGTAATTACCCCTTTATTATATGAATCAAGACAACATAGAAGAAAATCAAGAGAATCTTTAGATTGTGCAATTGCACTTCAAGAACTAGAAAGATTAGGAGTTAAAAATATTATCACTTTTGATGTACATGACCCTAATGTTTGTAATTCAATTCCTAATTTATCATTCGATAATTTTTATCCTACAAATACAATTTTAGAACATATTATTCAAAACAAACCTGAAATTTTTAATAATACATTAATAGTAAGTCCTGACATGAGTGCTATGGAAAGAGCTAGATATTATGCAGAAATAATAGGTTGTGATGTCGGAGTATTTTATAAAAGACGTGATTTAAGTAAAGTTATCGACGGAAAGAATCCTATTGTAGCTCATGTTTATATGGGAACAGATGTTAAAGATAAAAATATTTTTGTTGTTGATGATATGATTGCTTCTGGAGGATCTGTTTTAGAAGTTGCTAAAGAACTTAGAGAAAAGGGTGCTAAAGAAATTTATTTAGTTTCTACTTTTTCTTTGTTTACTGAAGGAATAGAAAAATTTAAAAAAGCTTATGAAAATGGTTTGTTTAATGGTTTATTTACTACTAATCTTTCATATATACCTGCTGAATTTTCTTCACTTGAATGGTTTAATGTTGTAGATTTATCTGAAATGGTCGCAGTAATTATTGATAAACTAGATAAACGAGAATCTCTTAGCAGTCTTTTCAATAGTAAGAAAGAAATTTTTGAAAAGTTTAGAAAAAAATAGTTAAGAATATAAAAATTTATAGCGAAAAGTTTGAAACAATATTCAAATCTTTTCGCTATTTTTCTATACAATTTAAATATTTGAATAGTTAAATTTTCAATGTAGCCATAGCCACCACTTTAGATATTCTTAAATTTTTTTATTTAAGAATAATTATTTTACATATTCATTTAAAGGTTTTACTCTATAATTTAATTCTCCAAATTCACATGTTGGAACATATCCAGGTTTTGAGTTTATAACATCTGGAATTCTATTTACAATGCTAGCACATGTTAGTTCTACTGTTGCTGGTCTTGCAACAACTATAGTCGTATCTGGCTCTCCATATATAGTCCATTCATTTTTATCATAATCTTCTTTTGAATATACTTTTCCTATACATTCACTTTCAATTACAATTCCTTCTTCTGTCTCTGTTGTAACAACTGCACTCATTCCTGTTGCATCTCCGGCCTTAACTGTCATACCTAATGTTGAAGAATATAAATCTTCTTTATAAGTTTGTGGTACACATTTTTGAGTTTGTGATTTAACTGTTAATCCTAGTTTTTCACATAGCCATCCATTTACATTCCACATGTATGATGGCAAATATTCTCCACTATTTATTACTTTTTGTCTTTCTTCATCACTAATTCTGTCTACTGATGCAACTTCTTTGTCAAAATTTTCTAAAGTAAGTCCTGCTCCATGAGCTTTTGCTAAAGCTATTCCATATTCTTCTACATTATAACTTGAACTTCCTTTAATTTTAGTTATTTTTTGTGTTGAACCAGCTATTGAAGATATTAATTGTCCCCAATATATGTCTTGATATCCGCTTCCTGTGATTGTGCAATTATTTTTCTTTGCTAGTTCGTCTATTCTTTGTGTTAATACAGGGTTTGAATTTTCTGGGTAAAATGCTTCTTCACAAGTTGTAATTGCATTTATTCCTAATTCTGCACATAATAACAATGGATTCTCTAAATCTTTTAGTAAACTCATAGTTGTTACTATTGCAATATCAGGTTTTACTTGTTGTAACATTTCTCTTGCATTTTCTGCACTAGTTACAAGTACTCCTTTATTTTCTGTTCCTAATATTTCTCCAATATCTTTTCCTATTACATTTGGGTTTACATCAATTGCTCCTACTATTTCTCCACCTTTTTCATACACATATCTCATAGTGTATACACTCATTTTGCCTACTCCATATTGTACAACTTTTACTTTTCTTTCCATTGAAAGACCTCCATTTCTGCCAACTGGCTATAACAAAATTTTTCTTTTGAAAACAATATTTCAATTTCTATTTTAAAATATGTTTTTTCTTACTCACATTCTATCAATATTGTTTCCAATTTTCAAGGCTTTATAAATAATAAATAATAATTTTATAATATTAATAATTATATATTAATATTTTGCAGACAAAACCCAGATTGTTAAGCCCCAGATATGTTTTGTCAAAAAATATTATGTTATATATGTTTTAATTTAGCAGAATAGGTTTAGTAACATTTTTTATATTTTAAATCTCCTCAAAATACGAGCTTACTCCTTGTAATCCTTCAAAGTTATTCTGCCTCAATATTTCATAAGCAATAATACATACAGAATTAGATAAATTTAAAGACCTTAAAACTGGTCTCATTGGTATTCTGATTGTATTATTTATGTATTTTTGAAGTAAATCTTCTGGTAACCCTTTTGTTTCTTTTCCAAATAAAACAAATATTTCTTCATCTTTATATTTTCTATAATCTATATCAGTATAACAATGTTTTGCTTTTGTAGTTGCAAAAAACATATTGTTTTTTTCAGGCTTGTACTTTTCTAAAAATTTTTCTAAACTATCATGTTTTTCTACTTCTAATTTATCCCAATAGTCAAGTCCAGCTCTTTTTAAATATTTATCATCTAGACTAAATCCTAGTGGATATACTAAGTGTAATTTTGCACCTGTTATTGCACATGTTCTTGCTATATTTCCAGTATTTTGTGGTATTTCTGGTTCTACCATTACTATATTTAATTTCATATTATCCCTCACTCTGTTTATGTAATATAAAAAGTATAACTCTTTAATATTCTTTTAGGAATGTTAACCCTTTATAATGATATTTTTCCTAATAATATAAAAAACGCCCTTTATAAAGCGTTTTACATTTTTCATTATGCTCTTTTAACTTTTCCATTTTTTAAACATTTTGCACATACATGGATTCTCTTAATTTCTCCGTCTACTTCAGCTTTAACTGTTCTTAAATTTGGTTTCCAAGTACGTGGTGATCTTTTACTTATATGAGAACGAGTTACACTCAATTTATTTCCATGAATAGCTGTTTTTTCACAAATATCACATTTTGCCATGATTAATAGCACCTCCTAATTTAAATAATAAATTCGACTACTGTCTAGTTTACCACATTTATTCAAAAAATACAAGTCTTTACAGCAAAAAAATTATGATTGCTTGCAAGATAATACTTTTATTTATATTATTATTTTGCGAAATAGTTATATATTAATATTTTGCAGACAAGACCCAGATTGTTACACTCTAGCTATGTTTTGTCCAAAAATATTAATATATAACTATTTGCAGTAATTAATCCAAAAAGTATTATCTTGCAAATTTTTCTATATTTGATTTTTATTTATTTTTTGCAACACTAAGTTCAATAATCTTTTCCATATTATCATCATCTGCTGCCTTATTTTTGCGAATTGCCCCACATTTCTTACATTTAAATATTATAACATAACCTTTTTTGGAGTTCATTTCAACCCCTATTGGCTCTAATATTCCATGGCATGTTTCTGCTCTATCGCCTGGATTAATATCTAAGTGCTTTGAATGTAAGCAATATGGACAATGGTTTCTACTAGTATAACCCAATTTAGGAACTTTTTTGCCACAATTTTCACATATAAATTCTTCATCAATTTTGGTAAATTTACTTGTTTCTAACATTTATATCCCTTTCTTTTATTTACCCTTTAAAGTCTCCTCCACCTAGAAATTCTTTAAGTAACGAATTAGATGGAACCATATCTTTTGAAACTGGTTCAAAATATTTTAATATTTCTATAAGTCTTCGTGCTTCTGCATATTCTGGTTCATCATTTGTAATTTGTTCTAGTAGTGGTATTGCTTCATTTCTAAGTACTGCTAATTCATATATTAATGAAGTATTGAATATTCTATCAGCATCTTCTTGGAATGGGAAAATATTATTTTCTTCTCCTTTATTTACATTATCCCATGATGCAATAGTATTTTGAGCTGTATATCCTCTAAATTGGTTATCTCTTACAATTCTTCTTATTAATCTTGTATCTGTGGTTGAAATTCTGTTAAATGAATCCATATTAAGTACTGTTAATGCACTAATATAAATTTTATATTTTTGTTCTTTTGGAATTCTAGAAGTTAATTTGTCATTTAAACAGTGAATTCCTTCTATAACAAGTACTTCATCTTCTGCAAGCTTAATTTTGTTTCCATTATATTTTTTTGTTCCAACATGAAAATCAAATTCAGGCATTTCAATTTCTTCTCCATTTAATAATGCTATTAAATGTTTATTAAATAAATCTATATCTATTGCATCAATACTTTCAAAGTCATATTCGCCTTTTTCATTTTTTGGTGTTTGTTCTCTTTCGACAAAATAATTATCTACAGATATTGTTACAGGTTTAATTCCATTGATTCTTAGTTCTATTCCTAGCCTTTGTGCAAATGTAGTTTTTCCTGATGATGAAGGCCCTGCTATTAAAATCATTTTTACACCTTTTCTTGATGCAATTTCATCTGCAATTTGTGCTATTTTCTTTTCATGTAATGCTTCTGACAAAAGAATTAATTGTTTTATTTGGTTTTCTTTTATAATTTTATTTAATCTATATACTGTTCCTACATTTAAGACTCTATATATAGTTTTATATTCTTGAAAAGCCCATAATAATTTTTTAGTTTCTTTAAATTCTGGCAAATTATATACATCATTTGTACTTGGATATCTTAGTAAAAATCCATCATTATATTTTTTTATGTCAAATACTTTGATTATTCCTGTACGGTTTGCAATTATTCCATAAAAATAATTAAAATAGTCTTCACAATAATTCATATTTATAATTGGATTATCTGGTAAATCGAATTGTAATCTTCCACTTGGTGAATGTGTTTTACTATAGAAATCTTGTGCTTCTTCTCTTGTCATTGATTTTTTTTCTATTTTTAAATCTTTATCTATTAGTTCTTGTATTGTTTTCTTTACTTTTTCAATCATTTCATCTGTAACTTCCATATTTTCTATATTACAGTACATTGCATTAGATAATTGATAATCTACTATTATATGTGCTTTTGGATATTCTTTCCAAAATGCCATTCCCATGATATATGTTAAAGTTCTTCTATATACTTTCATTCCTTCTTTGCTTGAGATGTCAATTAATTCTAATGTTCCATCTGCTATTATTGTATCGTCCAAATTTTTATATTCATTGTTGAACTTTGCTCCAACTACTGGATATTCACTTGTTTTTATTTGATTTTCAGCTAATACAGATATTTTGGCTTGTTCCTTTGTATTTAAAATAATTTTTTCTTTCATTGATTTTTCCTCCTGTTTATCAATTTGTTTTCAGCAACTTATATTTTACATTAATAACTTTGATATGTCAAATTTTCCCTACTAAAAGTTTATACTAACATTAAAAAAATCAATTTTTATATATAAAAGTGATAACCTTTGTTAATATTTTATACTTAAAAATCCTAATATAATTTTTTTCATTTGACTATCTTAGTCTTATAGCAGTTGTAGTGGCTCATGCCACTACACTTACTATAATAACTTTCATATAAAATTTCCACATTAAAAACATAAATTAGAAATATTTCTAATCTAATTTACTTTAACTATTTTAACATTTTTAATATTTCAGATTTATCAATAAGTCCAACAGAACGTTTAACTTCTTTTCCATCTTGTATAACAACTAATGTTGGTATTGACATAATTTGATATTTAAATGCTACATCTTGTGCTTCGTCTACATTTACCTTAACAAATTTAATATCCCCTTTTTCTTCTGCAACTTCATCAACAATTGGCGAAAGCATTTTACATGGTCCACACCAATCAGCATAGAAATCTACCAATACTGTTTTTTCACTTTTTAAAACTTCTTCTTCAAAAGTTTGATTATTTACTTTTAAAACACTCATATTTTTTTCCTCCTAATTTTTATTTAAAATATTTATTTTATATATTTACTTTTTTTCATGTTTACATACAAACTTTATTAATAATATCTTTGTAGTGTTCTACTGTTTTTTCTAGATTTTCAATAGAGACATGTTCATTTACTTCATGTGCAGTCATTGGACCTACTCCTAATATAATTCTATTTCCTTCGAAAAAGCTTGCTTCAGTCATATACCCAGCTGTATGTATTTTTTTATAAAATTCTTCTAATTCGTATAATAATTTTATCATATTTGAATTAGCACTCTTTCCTTTGTCAGGGTTACTTGAGTGTACTTTTATGCCTTTTGTATTAATTTTTATTTCTAGTAATCCTTTACATCCAGTTACTGGTATATTGTCTGTTGGTTCTCCAATTATCGTATATTCAGGCATTCTCTCTTTTGAGTTTATAATTTCTTTTATTCCTTTAAAAGTTAGTTCTTCATCATAAGTAAAATAACATTTTATTCCATAACAATACCTCCAACTTTTTATTGCATAGTTTTGTCATAAAAGGATTATAACATGATATACTTAAAATTGTAAACAAAAAAAGAAAATTTATTCTTTAATTTAAAACCTCTTTTCAACATTTTCCTTAAAAATTAAATAATGCCTATATGAATATTTTTAGTTTGTTGTGTATATAATTAAAAAGAAAATCAAATAAAAATTTATTAGGCACTTTTGTTGCCAGAATGGGGGCTTTTTATGAAATTAAGTAGAGTTCAAGATATTTTAAATAATAAGGAAAAAGTGGACATCTTTTATGATGACCGCCCTGTATGGATTCAAGGCATTGATGATGATATTGCTAAAGTTGGTTTTATCGATAATTTTGAAGAAAGAGATGTTTTTATTGAAGACCTTTATGAGCGAAATTTATACAACTAATTACTGAAGTGTAACTTTTTTATAAACAATAAAAGGAAGCCTAATATTATTTTTTGTTATTTGGCTTCCTTTTTATATAATTATATTCTAACTCACTAATTTTATGCTTTATTTGCTGAACCAAATACATCTCTCATTTTATGTGTAACAGTTTCTTTTATTAAATCTCTTGCTGGTTTTAAATATTTTCTTGGATCAAATGCACTTGGGTCTTCTGCAAATACTTTTCTTATTGCGCCTGTCATTGCAAGTCTTAGGTCTGTATCAACATTTATTTTTGAAACTCCTGAAATACTTGCTTCATGAAGCATTTCATCTGGAACACCTTTTGCTCCTGGAATGTTTCCACCATATTGATTACACATGTTTACTAATTCAGGAATTACTGTAGAAGCACCATGTAAAACTATTGGTGTGTTTGGTATTCTTTCTTTAATTTGTTTTAATATATCAAATCTAAGTTTTGCTTCTCCTTTAAATTTATATGCACCATGGCTTGTTCCTATAGCTATTGCTAAAGAGTCACATCCTGTTCTTTTTACAAATTCTTCTGCTTGTGATGGGTCTGTATACATCGCATCTGATGCTGATACATTTACATCATCTTCTATTCCAGCTAATTTTCCAAGTTCAGCTTCAACTACAACTCCTTTGCTATGAGCATAGTCTACTACTTCTTTTGTAAGTCTAACATTTTCTTCAAAATCATATTTTGAACCATCAAACATTACTGATGTAAATCCATTGTCTACACACATTTTGCATGTTTCAAAATCTGGTCCATGGTCTAAATGTATTGCTATCGGAATATTTGGATGCTCTTCAGCTGCTACTTTTACCATAGCCATTAAATAGTCGATTCCTGCATATTTTATTGCACTTGATGATGCTTGTAATATTACAGGTGAATTTTGCTCTGCTGCTGCTTCTACTATTCCTTGAACTAATTCCATATTATTTACATTAAATGCTCCTATTGCAAACTTTTCTTTCATTGATTTTTCAAACATTGCCTTTGTTGTTACTAGTGGCATATTAAATCACTCCTTCTTTATTCTAGGAAATATATATAATTTCTTTAAATATGTATTTTATAGAAATTTATAATTCCTTTTTATTATCGCTTTAATTCTATTTCTATTTTTCTTTTTTGTCAATCTTTTTTTGCAAATATAAATAATATATATATTAAATAGTTATATATTAATATTTTTTGACAAAATCATAGCTGAGGCATAACAATCCGGGATTTGTCTGCAAAATATTAATATATAAGTATTTTGCTATATATAGCATATTAAATTATTCACCATATTCATAGCTTCCACACATTGATTCATCTGTCTCACATGTGTCACAATTTGTAGATGGCATTACATTTATTGCTTGTAATGTACATCTTTTTGTATTTTTATCTTGATATGCACAGCTTTCTACTGTACAATTGATTTTTTGGTTTTCTTCCATTACATTATCCTCCATTCATAGCTTCATTGGCAAAAATTTTGAAAGTTTTATCTTAAAGAAATTTTTTTAAATTTTATAGCCAAATACCGCTTATTATATTGTTTCCTTTATTTCAGATTTTATTCAAAAGTATATTTTTCAACATTTTTCATATAATAGAATCATTGAAGAGAAATTTTATGACTTAAAGCTTTATTTTTATATATTTATACTGAAATTGTTAAAAGGAGATTTTATGATTCCAAAACTTTTTTTAATTACTAATAAAAATGGTGAAATCAAAAAATTTTTAAGTGAATTTTATAATACAAATTACAATTTAGAAAATGATTTTTCTTGGAGTAAAGATTTTTCTAACCCTATAGATTTAACTGAATTTATAGCTGCTTTTATTGATAATTTAAATAATTTTGAATTAAGTATGTGGGTTTCTTTGGATAAAAATGTTTTTGTAAAAATTACTGTTTTAAATGCTGACTATGTTATTAAATATCTTTTTGAAAGGTATCCTTATTAAATATTTTATTTTAATCAAACTTCTACAAACTAAATGTGAAATTTATTATTCAAATTAGATTGCTATTAATTAAACTGCAAAATTTATTCCTCTTGCAACTATATCTTTCATATTTTCTATTAAATCATCAATTTCTTTTGGTGTTACTATCATATTATATTCTCCAACGTTTAATGCTTCTTTTACCTCTTCATATTTATCATTTTGTTGTAATTTATTTAAATATTCGTTTGATTCTGCTTTTTCTTGAAGTCTTTCTATAAATATGTCTATTCCATCTGAAACTAATGTGGCAAGTTCTACAACTGTTGGAATTCCGAATTGCTACTACTGGTATTCCTAAACTTTTTTGACTTATTTCTTCTCTTGTATTTCCTACTCCTGCGCCTGGTACTATTCCTGTATCTGATATTTGTATTGTACTGCTTATTCTGTCTATGCTTCTTGAGGCTAATGCATCTATTACTATTAGCAATTTTGGTTTAGTGTTTTCTACTATTCCTTTTAATATTTCTGCTGTTTCTATTCCTGTTGTTCCAAGTACTCCTGGTGCTATTGCACTTACAGGTCTTGTTCCTTCTTCTACATATTGTGGCAAATATTTTATTATGTGTCTTGTTACATCTATTTCATTAATAACTTTTGGGCCTATTGCATCTGGGGTTACATATATGTTTCCTAATCCCACAATTAGTATGTCTCCTTGTTTGTCTGTGTGTAAATCTATTATTTTTCTTAATTCATTTGATAGTGTTTCTGATGTTTTTTGTATTTCTTCATCTCCTGCTAATTTTAATTTTTTTACATCTATTGTTATATAATTTCCTACTGGTTTTCCTAATGCTTGTTCTCCATTTTGGTTAGTTATTTTTACTCTTGATACTTTTATATTTTCATTTATTGCCTCTTCTGTACTTTCTACTCCTTCTATTTGGTCTAATTTATTAATTTTTTGGTAAATGTCTCTTCTTTCAAGTGCTAAGTCTGTTCTAAAATTATACATAAAAAAATCCTCCCTAAATACTTTTTTATGGTATAAGAAAATGAGTTTTTCTATATCATAAATAGCTTCGCTCTAATAGTATTTCTAGTTTGGATTTTATTATTCAGTATTTAATTTTTTGCTGTCATATATTTATAAAAGTTTCTTTCATAGTTAAATATATTTTTTTAATTACTTCTAAAATATTCCAATAATCTCACCATTTTCATCTATGTCTATGTTTTCAGCTGATGGCACTTTAGGAAGTCCTGGCATTGTCATTATTTTTCCAGCAATAACTACAATAAAGCCTGCCCCTGCTTTAAGTTCAACATCTCTTATGTTGATTTCAAATGGGTCTTCACATTTCAAATTTTTTGCTTCATCTGAAAATGAATATTGGGTTTTGGCTATACAAATTGGTAATTTTTCAACCCCAAGTTGTTCAATTTTTTCAATGTTTTTGATTGCTTCTTCTGAATATTTTACACCAGTTGCACCATAAATTTTAGTTGCAATTTCGTTGATTTTTTCTGTTATTGAATCATTTATATCATATATATATTTAAATTCGTCTGCTTTTTTTGAAAGATCTACAATTTGTTTTGCAATGTCAATTGCACCTTCTCCGCCTTTTGCCCAACTTTCTACAACACTAGATTGAATATTCTTTTTAGTTAATTCTTTTTGAACAAATTCTATTTCTTGCTCTGTGTCTGTGCTAAATTTGTTAATTGCAACTATAATATTTAGTCCAAATTTATTTTTTATATTGTCTATATGTCTATATAAATTAGACATTCCTTTTTCTAAGTATTCCATATTTTCTTCTTGAATACTTTCTTTTGGCGCTCCACCATGATATTTTATTGCCTTTATTGTTGCAACACATACAACAACATTTGGTTTTATATTTGCTTTTCTACATTTAATATCTAAGAATTTTTCTGCTCCTAAATCAGCTCCAAAACCTGCTTCTGTAACTGTATAATCAGCAAGTTTCATTGCTAATTTTGTTGCAATAATTGAGTTACAACCATGTGCAATATTTGCAAAAGGTCCACCATGTATAAGTGCTGGTGTGTGTTCTAAAGTTTGTACTAAGTTTGGCTTTATCGCATCTTTTAATAATACTGCCATACTTCCTTCTGCTTTTAAGTCTCTTGCATATACAGGTTTTCCTTTTCGGTTATATCCTATAATTATATTTCCTAATCTATTTTTTAAATCATTTAGGTCTGTTGCTAAACATAGAATTGCCATTACCTCAGATGCGACAGATATGTCAAATCCATCTTCTCTTGGGACAATTTTGCTTTCACCTGAAAGTCCTGTTTCTACTTTTCTTAATTGCCTATCGTTTAAATCTAAACATCTTCTCCATACTACTTTTTCTATTTTAAGCTCATTCCCAAAGTAAATATGGTTATCTATCATTGCAGATAATAAATTATTTGCAGTTGTTATTGCATGAATATCTCCTGTAAAATGCAAATTGATGTCTTCCATTGGTGCTACTTGAGCATGCCCTCCACCTGTTGCTCCACCTTTTATTCCAAAGACTGGACCAAGTGATGGCTCTCTTAATGCTAAAATTGATTTTTCTCCAATTTTTCTTAATCCATCTGCTATTGAAATTGATATTGTTGTTTTTCCTTCTCCTAATGGTGTTGGACTCATTGCAGTTATTAATATCAATTTTCCATCTTTTTTGTCTTTTAATCTTTCATACAAAGAGTTAGATATTTTACATTTATATCTTCCATATTGTTCTATTTCTTCTTCATTTATATTAAGATTTTGGGCTATTTTTATTATTGGCTCTAATTTTACATTTTTTGCTATTTCTATGTCTGTCAATTAATATCCCTCCTATATAAGAAAATTTTTGATTTTATACTATTAACCCTACAACAATTCCTATTGCAGCTCCAACTATTACTTGAAAAGGAGTGTGTCCTAGTGCTTCTAACAATTTTTCTTGAACTTGCACATTTGTAAGTCCTGGAGTTTCTATTATTTTGTTTAATACTTTTGCTTGTTTTCCTGCCGCTCTTCTGACTCCTGCCGCATCATACATTACTACTAATGCAAATATCAATGATAATGCAAAAATACTTGAGTCTAATCCCTCTGATTTTCCAATCATTGTTGCAAGGTTTGTTACTACTGCAGAGTGTGAACTTGGCATTCCTCCAGCTCCTAAAATTCTTTTAAAATTGAATTTTTTTGTTTTTACCAAATCATATATTAATTTAAAAAGTTGTATGCAAAACCATATCCATAAAGGTACAATTATGTATTTGTTTGAAATTAATTTTTGAAAATCATTCATTTGTGCTAATTCCTTCCGTTTAGTCTTTTTATTCTATTCTTTTTTATTCTGCACTGAAATCTTCTTCTTTTAGTTCTCCATCATTTCCTTCTAAAAGAATTGTTATTTTCTTTTCTGCTTGTTCTAATATATTATTGCACTCTTTGGCAATTTTCATTCCTTCTTCGAATTTTTTTACTGATTCATCAAGATTTAAATTTCCGTTTTCTAATTCTGTAACTATTTCTTCTAATTTTTTCATTGATGTTTCAAAATTATCTTTATTTTCTTTACTCATCTTTTCTACTTTTCCTTTCTGTTATGCTTAAGTATTTTTGTATATGAACTATTATTACTTTATATAGTTTATTTTTTTATATTGAATATAACTAATATTCTTTTATTGTCCAATTATCAGTATCAACTTCATACCATTGTTCAACTGTTGCATTACTTTTTACAGCAATATAATATATATTTCCATCTTTTTGTTCTATACTATATGTTACAGATGTATCGTTTTCTCCCCACTCTTTTTTTGCTAATTCGATTGCTTTTTCATCTTTTGTTTTGACAACATCTGCTTCTCCATTACTTTCTTGTTCTTCTTGACCAACATAATTATTTTCTTCGTCTTCTGGTGTAACCGTTTCTTCTATGTTTACATTGTCTTCTTGATCTTCTTGTTGATTTGTATTTGCATTTGTATCTTCTTCATCTGAATTTTCTGAAGTGGTTGGTGTTATTGTTTCTTCTTCTTTATTTGTTAATGATGGATATAATCCAAATCCTATTACCATTACAAGTGCAACTACAGCTATAACAATTACTACAGTTGAAATATTTTGCTTTTCTTGTTTATCCATTTGTTTACTCCTTTCGCTTAAAATTTAAAAATTAAAGTATTGCTAAAAATTGTAGATTATTTATTATATTTGCTAGCTTTATAATTTATTTTTAAATAATTTTAGCATTTTTTTCTCCGTCAAAAAATTTTAATTTAATATTGTCATCTGTTTTTAATTGTTCTGCACTTTTAACAATTTTTCCATCTTTTTCTGTTATTGTATAACCTCTTGTTAAGGTTTTTAATGGACTTAATGCATCTAATTTTGTTATAAGCTCTATATATTTACTTTTCTTATCTTTTTGAACCTCTTTAATTTTTATTTCTAATCTTTTAAAATATGAGTCTAGTAAAACTGAATTATCTCTAATTTTTCTCATTGGGTCTGTAAATGCACTAGATTTCATGCATTTTTCATATCTAAGTCTAATTAATTCTATTTTCTTTTTCAATGCTAATCTATATCTATTTTGATAACTTAATATTTTTTGTTTTAATTCATATATGTCTGGCACAGCTAGTTCTGCAGCTGCAGAAGGTGTAGGAGCTCTTAGATCTGCAACAAAATCTGCTATAGTAAAGTCTGTTTCATGTCCTACTGCTGAAATTATTGGAATTTCTGAATCATATATTGCTCTTGCTACAATTTCTTCATTAAATGGCCATAGGTCTTCTAAAGAACCTCCACCACGACCAACTATTAAAACATCTGCCAACTTTTTCTCATTCATTGTTTTTATTTTTTCTGCAATTTGTTCTGCTGCTCCTGGCCCTTGTACTGGTACAGGTAATAAACGTATATGTACATGTGGATTTCTTCTTGTTGATACATTTATTATGTCTCTAATGACTGCTCCTGTTTGAGAAGTTAATACTCCAATTACTTTTGGGTATAATGGAATAGGCTTTTTATGTGATTCATCAAATAATCCTTCTTTTTCTAGTTTTGCTTTTAGTTGTTCAAATTGCTCGTGTAAATCACCCATTCCGTCTTCTAACATTGATTTAGCATATATTTGATATACACCATCTCTTTCAAAAACAGAAACAGAGCCAAAAACCATTACTTTCATTCCATCTTTCGGTTTAAAAGCTAGCCTTTCAGCATAGCTTTTAAACATTATACATTTTATTAAAGAATTTTCATCTTTTAATGTAAAATATAGATGGCCTGTGTAATGGTTTTTAAAATTAGAGATTTCTCCTTTTACTAATATTGCATTTAAGTTTTCGTCTTCATCAAATCTGTCTTTTAAATATTTATTTAATTGTGTTACTGTTACTGCATTGTATTTCATTTGTTAATCTCCTATTTCCTCTTTTACAATACTTGCTAATATTCCATTTATAAAGTTTTTAGAACTGTCCTCTCCATATTTTTTGGATAACTCTAATGCTTCATTAATAGCCACTTTGTATGGAATATCTTTGTATTTTATTTCATATATTGCAAGTTTTAGTATACTCAAGTCCACTTTTGATATTCTTTCTATTGACCAATCAGCTTTTAGGTTTTTTTCTATTAAATTTTTTATTTCATCTGAATGCTTGTTTATGCCCATTATCGCCTCTTTTATATAATCTTTTGCCTCTTTTTCTTCTATGTCATTACATTCTAAATAAAGTTCTATTTGTTCTTCTAAATTATCTGTCTTTTGAATTTCTAAACTATATATTAGTCTAAATGCTAATTCTCTAATTGCTGATCTTTTCATTTCTAGAATTCCTTTCATTTTTACTTTTTATAGCCTATCTATAAAATTTTTTATTTTTTCTTTTACATCATATTTATTTTGCTGAACATAGTTTCCTATAAAAGCACCTAATATTATAACTACTGCTGCTATTATTAAGTCATATAATTTTGTGCATAATATTAATATTGCTATAATAATTCCAATAATTGCTCCTTTGTATTGTGTTATAAAATTTTTAAAACTATCCATTCTTAATTCCTCCGACATTATTCAACCGGCTTACTAGCTTGACTAAGATTTAAAACTTTTATATTTACTTTCTTTACTTCTAAGTCAGATGTTTTTTTCAATTCTTCTTTAACTTTCTCTTGTAAGTTAGTTGCTAATTCTTTTAATATTACATTCTCACCTACTACTATTTGTAGTGTTATTGAAATTTCATTTTCTTCATTTACTGATATTTTAGGAGTACATTCTTTTACATTATCAAATCCAGATACTGCAGATTTTATCATACTGTCTAATGTTTCTTTTGATATTAGTAATTCTCCATTTTCATTTTTTAATAATATTCCTTGTGTATCTTTTGCTTTATCATTTGAACTTGAGCTGAAGAATATACATTTTAGTGATAGTAATATAAATATAACACTTACTCCTAAAGTTATTTTTGATGCTGTTTCTCCTGTTACCATAATATCTAATATATTTGTTACAGTTCTAAAGTCTAGCCAATTAAATATTGACAAACATAAAATTATTGCAATTAATATCATTATATATGAATATACTATTAGTACAAATCTTTCTAAAAATTTCATTTTTTTTAGCATGTGTAGCTTTTATAGCTACACATTTCTCCTTCCTTTTGGCTTTATTATTTTTTTGTTTAAAATCTTATTTATTGTGCATTTTCTTGTGTTGGTGTATCTTCATTGTTTTCATTATTTTTGTCATCATCTGTTTCTCTTTCTGTTTTTACACCTTGTACATGTACATTTACTTCTACAACTTTTAGTCCTGTCATACTTTCTACAGATTTTTTTACTCTATTTTGTATTTCAAATGCTACATCTGGTATTCTTGAACCATATTCAACTATTATGTTTACATCTATTTTTACTTCTTTGTCTTCTGCTTCAACTTTTATTCCTTTTGTTAGACTCTTTTTTCCACTTAATACTTCTGTTATTCCTCCTGCAAATCCTCCAGACATACTTGCAACTCCTTGCACTTCTGATACTGCAACTCCTGCAATTACTGCAACTACATCATTTGCTATTTTTATTCCATCATTTGATCCCTCTTCATTTTCTGTAATTTCTAATACTTCATCTTTGTTCTCTTCCATACTTAATCACATTCCTTTCTTAAGGTGGAAATCTGGTTGGAAAAGAATTAAATTTTAATTATTTTTCAACCTTTTCCTCCTTTATACTTTATCACTATAAGTATATCAGTAATTCTGAAAAATTACAACTATTTTTTGCTATTTTTATTTCTTGTCTTTATTTAAGACAAGAAACCTGAGTGGCAATGGTTTATAGTTTAGCATTTTTCTTTATTTATGGTGTTATTATACTACTTTATTGTGTTATTTATCAAGTATTATGCTTAAACATTTTCGATGTAAAATAAATTGGCAGACAAAGTCTGCCAATTTTAATTATTAATATTGTCTTCCCCAAACTACAAGTTTGCTTGCTTTTCTACCACAACATACACAAGTATCTCCTACAGGTTCTTGGTTAAATGGCATGCATCTAGATTTTGCAGCTGTTAACTCTTTTATTTTTGCTTCACATTCTGCACTTCCACACCACATTGCTTTTATAAATCCTTGTTCTTTATCAAGGTTTGCTTGGAATTCTTCTAAGTTGTGTGCAATTGTAGTTTTTTCTTCCATTCTTTTTTTACATGTTTCATACATGTTTTTTTGTATCTTTTCTAATATTTCTTTAATTTTACTTTCTAAGTCTTTTAATTCAACTGTTATTTTTTCAGAAGTATCTCTTCTTACTAAAACACATACTCCATTTTCTATGTCTCTTGGTCCCATTTCTGTTCTTAATGGAACACCTTTCATTTCCCAATAATTAAATTTATATCCTGGTGAAACATGGTCTCTTAAGTCAATTTCCATTCTGAATTTATCTTTTAATGAATTATATAATTCTTCTGCTTTTTCTTTTACTCCTTCTTTATGCATAGCAACTGGTACAATTACTGCTTGAATTGGTGCTACTTTTGGTGGTAGTTTTAAACCTCTATTATCTCCATGTGCCATAATTATTGCACCAATTAGTCTTGTTGATATTCCCCAAGAAGTTTGATATGCATATTCTTGTTTTCCTTCTCTATTTTGGAATTTAACATCAAATGGTTTTGTGAAGTTTTGCCCAAAATAGTGTGATGTTCCAGATTGTAATGCTTTTCCATCATATGTCATGGCTTCTATTGTATATGTTTCTTCTGCTCATGCAAATTTTTCAGATTCTGTTTTAAGTCCG
>CALYBE010000012.1 GCA_944393735.1 uncultured Clostridia bacterium | reverse complement strand
ACAAAAGAAGAAGGTGGAAGACATACACCATTCTTCAATGGATATAGACCACAATTCTATTTCAGAACAACAGACGTAACAGGTGTTATTGAATTACCTGCTGGAACAGAAATGGTTATGCCAGGAGATAACGTATCAATGACAATTGAATTAATCACACCTATCGCTATCGAAAAAGGACTAAGATTCGCTATTCGTGAAGGTGGTAGAACAGTTGGTTCAGGAGTTGTTTCAGATATAATTGCATAATTTTTGCAGATAAGAAATATAGAAGAAGTCAAGAAATTGGCTTCTTTTTTATATAATAGGAAAGTATTACTTTCCTAAGTCCACGATTGATTGTTGTTTAGAAAAATTGACAAAAACTTTTAAAAGGTGCTATAATAAAAAAGTAAAATTCAAATGAGAATTAAGACTGTTTTTAAAACAAATGAAAAATAAATTAAGGGGGAATTTTTTTATGGAATATAAGTCACAAGAAGAAATACTTACAGCAAGGAAAAAATATAAGGACTTACTAGTATCCAAAAAAGGAATTAAGGCATTATTAGACTTACGAAATCAATTATATGAAAGAAATCCATTGAAAAAGCAAAAAAATGAGCTATTAATTGAAATAGAAAATTTAAAAAAAATAGGTAAAAACGAAAATAATGATTCCGAATATAGAGAATATCTAAGCGATTTAGAAAAAATAAACAAAGAGTTAAATGAAGATTATCTTAAAATAAAAGAAAGTGAACAAGAATTAGCTGAAATCAAGGCAAAAATGAAAGAACTTGAAGATGAATTTGGTAAAGTAAGACTAATAGAGCCAAAAACACGATCTATAACACCAAAACAGTCAAGCACTCATATTCCAGACCCACAACAAAAAGCTGATCAAATTTCAGTACCACAAAAAGATGTAATACAGAAAACAGCACTACAAAATGATGTGCCACAGAAACAATCACCACAAAATGCATCTCAACATGATGAAATACAACAGAATGCAACACAACAAGAAAGCTCACAAACAATATTTCAACCAAAACAAAATAATGCTCCTACATATTCAATGGAACGAAATTCCAGAAAAGTATTTACTTATTCAATGTCAGCAAGAGGAATATTTTATAATGGCAGAATATATAGAGAAAATGAGTTACCAGATATTTACGATGATATGAAATTTACTGAAAATGTAAAGAAAATGTTAGGACCAGATATTTTAGAAGTTCTAGAATCTAGAGGAGATAAATTTCTTATTTCAGCAATATTTAAAAATGATAGTATACCAGAAGCAATGAATAAACTAAAAATATATTCAGACACATTAAGGAAAGTTTATAAAAATTATGAAAAAATCATCATAAAATACGATTTAACACAGATGAACCAGTTCGCAATATTAACAAATAGTTGTGTATTAAGTAAAGATTGTATTGACTATGCTAAAGAAGTAGCATTTTTAAACAGAGAAATAGCAGATGTTAAAATGGGACCTATAACAGCATTACAATTTAAAATAAGAGAAATGATAAACAGAGCCAAAACCGAAAAACTTGATAAAGCAAAAAATAGTGGAGCAAGCCAAAGTGAAGATGAATCATTTGAATTAAAAATTGAAGAAGAGCAATCTGAGCCAAACTCATGGAAACTAACACCAGAACAACAAAAAGAAGCAAATTCTATAACAATTCCAAAAAGTAAAACAACACAAGAAGCTGAGCAAAAAAGAACTTCAAATGAAGGTTATTCACCTGATGAAAATTTATAAAATAAAAAAGAAATACTATCTTATAACAAGAAGTGTTTCTTTTTTTTATTAATCTATTGCAATTTTACAAAAACAATAATAAAATAGACATATCATGAATAATCATAAAATAAGATAGGAATAAAAACAGAAAAAACAATTTAAACAAATAAAAATAAAATCAGAAACACGAAAGGATATGAGACTATGAATATATTATTAGACGCAATGGGAGGAGACAATGCACCAGATGCTAATATAAAAGGTGCAATAAAAGCAATAAATCAAATAAAAGCACAAGTTACATTAATAGGAAAAGAAGATGTAATCAGAAATAAAGTAAAAAAATTTACAGGAAAAGAAATTGAAGAAATATCACCACGTCTAAAAATCAAAAATGCTACAGAAACTATAGAAATGGAAGATCAACCAACAGTAGCCATAAAACATAAAAAAGATTCATCAATGGTAGTAGGTTTTAAAATGCTAAAAGAAGGTGAAGGAGATGTATTTATATCTGCCGGAAATTCAGGAGCATTACTTGCAGGAGCAACATTACTAGTAGGTAGAATAAAAGGAATAGATAGACCAGCATTAGCAGGAATATTACCAGCATATAAGAGCCAATTGTTACTTATTGATTCTGGTTCAAACACAAACTGCAAGCCAATAAATTTACTACAATTTGCACAGATGTCAACAATATACTTAAGAAATACATTTGGAATAAAAAATCCAGCAATAGGCTTATTAAATATAGGAACTGAAGAAACAAAAGGAAATGAATTGGTAAGAGAAAGTTACCAACTATTAAAAGAAAAATCAAAAGAACTAGACATAAACTTTGTAGGAAATGTTGAAGGAAGAGATGCTTTTTCAGGAAAAATAGATGCAATTGTAACAGATGGTTTTACGGGAAATGTCTTTTTAAAAACAACAGAAGGACTTGGTAAATTTGTAAAGAAAACATTATCAGAAAGTTTAACACATAGCTTATTAGCTAAGATATGTACAATACCATGTTTGCCTGCCATAAACAGATTTAAGAAAACAATGGATTATAAATCATATGGAGGAGCATTATTTTTAGGAGTAAAAAAACCAGTAGTAAAAGCACATGGAAGTAGTGATGAAACTTTATTTGAATTTACAATAAAACAAGCAGAAAAATTCGTTGAAAATAAAGCAGTAGATAAAATTACAGAACAATTCGAAAAAATGCAATAAAAGCACTATCAAAATATAGTAGAAAAAATAATCAAAAAAGAATTTTTGAACAGTTAGTATAAAAAATAAAAAATTTACAAATAACCTTGACAAAAATGTAAACATATATTATAAATGTTACAGATAAGTTCAAAAAAGTATTGTTATAAAAACATACTTATAATATGCAAAATTAAATGAGATAGATCATTTAACACTTGAGAGGAGGTGAACTTGTTAATGAGTTCAGAAGAAATATTTGAAAAGGTAAAAGGAATAATTGTAGAACAATTAGGAGTTGCAGAAACATCAGTTACATTAGATGCATCATTTATTGATGATTTAGGAGCAGACTCTTTAGATATAGTAGAATTAGTAATGGCATTAGAGGAGGAGTTTGATATTGAAATTCCAGATGCAGATGCAGAAAAAGTTGTTACAGTAGGAGATGTAGTTGACTACATAAAAGAAAATGTACAATAAATAAAAAGGGGCATGTTAAAAAACATGTCTTTTTTTGTAGCTCAAAAAAACAGACAAATTTCTACAAATATCCCAATCATTTTAGTAATTTAATTGAAAATTGCTAGAATTTATGATATATTAAAGCAAATGAGGTGAAAATATGGAACAAATAAAAACATACATACAAAACATAAAATCAGAGGATATAAAAGAAATAGTAATAGCAATAATAGTAATTGCCGTATTTTGGATTACGAGTTCATGGTTCTCAAGAATTGTAATGAAAATATTTAAAATAAAAGAGGAAGACAGAAAAAATTTAAAGAAAAACAATATTTATAAAGGCTTAAAATATATTTTTATGAGCATAGGCTTTTTAATAGCAATAGTGATATTAAAATTACCACCAACAGCAGAAAACATATTAATAAAAATTTTAAGAATAATAATAGTAATTAATATTGCACAAATACTTGTTGGAATGTTATCATTCAATTCTAAAATAATGGAAAAAGTTTCCCAGAATGAAAAATTTGCAAAAAATAAATCAACAATAAAATTAATTAATAAGGCAATAAAAATTGTTATATATGTAGTTGCAGGATATATTATAATAACCGACTTAGGATATGACTTAAGTGGACTAATTGCAGGACTTGGATTAGGAAGTGTTGTTATAGCATTAGCTGCACAAGAACTTGTAAGCAATATGCTTAGTGGAATGGCTATTGCATCAGAAGAACCATTTAAAGTAGGTGATTACGTTACTATTGGAAATACATCTGGAACAATTGAAGAAATTAGATTTAGAAGTGTAAAAGTTAAAACAGCAGATAATGCAATTGTTACAATACAAAATACAAAAATATTAAATGAATATGTTATAAACAGTTCTTCAATGGATAGTAGAAGATTTGATTTTTCATTAAGACTTCCTTTAGATACAACAGCTAATAAAGCAACAGAATTAATGGAATCCATATACATAATTTTAGCTAACAATGAAGGAGTAAAGGACGATTCAACTCAGATATATATTGATGCAATTAATGAAGATTCAATTATGCTAAAAGGATACACATATTTAAATATACTTGGATATAATGACTTTTTAAAATTTAAGACAGAATTTAATTTACAAATAATGAAATTATTAGAAAATAAAAATATGAAATTAGCTTGTCCAAGCTATGACATAAATGTCAATGGGGACGGAGATTTTGACAACTTTTATAATAAAAAAAGTTAAAAAATTATAAGTTTCGATATACTAGAATAAATAAAGAGCAAGCCAGAAGTCTATCAAAAAAACGATAATCTTCTGGCTTGTTTTGGATAATTAGCCAATGTCGATTGTCATTACGGCAGGATAGATTACACCATTTCTTAGATAACCGCCATTATGCCATTGCCAGAAATCAAAAAATAATTTACATAACTATTGCAACAAACCCAAAATTATGATATAATAGACATCATATTAAATGTCAATGGGACGGGGATTTTGACAATCCATTGACAAAAGGGAGAAGAAATATGTTAAATAAATTTTATTTAGATAAAGAAAAAGATATAATAGTAAATTTGAGAAAATCCAAAGAGGATGAACTAACATATATATTAGAAACGCCAAACCATAACACAGGAAACTTAATTACAAACTTAGCAAAGATATGTGGGCTTGAAACAGTAAAAAATGAAAACGACATGAAAATCATAACAGGAAAAATTCCAGCAAATATAAACGGAGATAATGAAGAAGTATATATATTCAGACTAGGCGGAATAAAAATTGCAAATATATATGAAGACAGAATAGAAATAAAAGCCAAAATACCTGCAATCACAAAAACATTTATGTCTCAAACCAAAAACTATAAGCTTCCAATAGAAAAAACAATTGTAAAAACATACATCTTAAAAAAATCAAAATTCAGAACAGATTTACATACACACGCAAATGCAAACCTTTCGCCAGACTGCTTAATAGCATTAGGAATAGCACATCAAATAAGATATCCATTATATTATATTAAAAAATTAAATCTAAAATTAAGCCAAAAACAAGAAGAAAAAATATATAAACAAAGAGAAAAAGTTGAAGAACAATTTAAAGATAGTCCATTACAAGGAAAATATAAAGTAAGAAAAATTGATGATAACACATTCATAAATTTTGCAGATTTTATATTAAATAATTTAGAAAATACAACATATAATATAGAAAAAATCAGAACAAGTTTAGCAATATTAAAAGACGGACAAGCTGTATTTACTAATCTAGAAAAATGCTATATATACAGATATGTATTTGCAAAGGGAACTGCATCAGATGAAAAAATAAAATTAAATGAAGAAATAGCAAACAAGATACCAGAACCAGATATAAAAAATTATGTATTAAAAATGTTAGAAGACAAGAAAGAAAACAGTCCATATAAAAATAATACATTAAGACAAGATAAGCTTTTATGGATAGCAAGAGAATACCAAAAACAAGGAATAAAATATGTAGAAATTGCGGATACAGATTTGGCAAAAACCGGAGATCCAGCTGTAAAACTATTAGAAGAAGTACATCAAATTTTTCCAACAATAGAAGAAGAAACAGGAGTAAAAATAAGATTTTTAATTGGAATTAGAAGAATACCATTAACAATTATAAAAGACCAAAAAACAAGTAGTACATATTTAAAAGAAAATATAAATGTTTTAAGAGCAGTAGGAAAAAGCCCATATGTTGTAGGAAGCGATTTTATAGGAGAAGAAATTAATGACATTTCAGACCTACAACCAGCAATTAAAGAAATTGTAAAATATGTAAATAAAGAAGATAAAGATTTTACAATAAGAATACATGCTGGAGAAAATGACAGTTTAAGAGACAATGTAAGAAAATCTATTATGTGTGTAAAACAAGCATTAGAGCCAAATCAAAAAATGCCAAGATGTAGAATTGGACATGGACTTTATTCCGAAAACTTAGATACTGAAGCTGGAAAAGACTTAATGAATTTAATGAAAGAAACTGGAGTAGTAATAGAATTCCAATTAACATCTAATGTAAGACTAAACAATGTAAGTGATTTAAGTAATCATCCAATCAAAAAATTCTTAGAAAATGGTATAAAATGTGTACAAGGAACAGATGGATGTGGAATGTATGGTTCAGATACTTTTGATGAACAATTAGCATTACACAACTTATTAGGACTAACAGACAATGATTTCGCAAAGATGAGAGCAGTTGAAGATGAAATAATATCAAAAAATGATAAATACTTTGAAGAAAAAAGCAAAAAATTCAAAAAATTTTTAAATGGTAGAACAATCAGAGAAGCTGTATTGAAAGCGGAAAAACAATACACTAAAGAAACAGAAGGGCAAGAAGAATTAAGAATAACAAATAATTTAGAAACAGAAAAAGAATTAAAACAAAAAATAAAACCATTGCCAACAGACAAAGTTCCTGTAATAATTGCGGGAGGAAGTTTTAATACAAAAGGAAGAGAAACAATTCCATCAAAAGAAGGGATTAAAGTTCTAAAAGAATTTATTAAAGACATAGATAGTAATAAAGTATATTTTGTAATTGGTCATAAAATGCAAGGATATGAAAAAGCAGTTGTAGACATCGCAAAAGAATTAAATAAAAATATAGAAATAGATGCAATAGTTCCCAAAATGGTAACAGAAAAAGTAAAAAATAGATTACTTAATGAAAGTGTAAATGGAATATGCATTTCACCAGAAACAGAAGAACTTGGAATATATAAAAGTTTTAATTATGAAATTTTTGAAAGAAGAAAAGCAGTAGTAATTGCATTTGATGGAAATTCGCCTGTTTTAAATCTTGTA
The DNA here is from genome assembly GCA_944393735.1 of uncultured Clostridia bacterium. Taxonomy (GTDB): domain Bacteria; phylum Bacillota; class Clostridia; order TANB77; family CAG-508; genus CAG-269. The sequence continues at coordinate 14,924 of CALYBE010000012.1, read as the reverse complement.
CAAGAAGCAAAAAACGGAAAAGGAAAATCTAAAATATATGTAAATAACGAAAATACATTATTACGTGAAAAAGCAGATAAACTTGAAGGTTATGTTGTTCCATTTGAAATGAAAAATAATAATATCCTAGTAAAAATTTTTGAAGATAATCCAGAAATTTTATAGTTAATAAAAATTATGCATATTTTGTGTGTCAATGGGGACGGAGATTTTGACAACTTGTTTATTATAAATGTTGTCAAAATCTCCGTCCCCATTGACACCGTCCCCCCACATTGACAAAAATTTCATTTGAAATGCAACAAATTTCTTCAAAACACTTGACAAATGCAACAAAAAGGTGTAAAGTATATTAGCATTACATTTAAACGCGAATAATATTAATTTTATAAAATTGTAAAAAATGTAATAGCAACACTTAAGAGGCGGTAGTAAGAAATGGAAAAAAAAGTAGAAATAAGTATGTTATGGCAGATATATGGAAAACTATTAACAGAAAAACAATACCAATACATAGATTACTACTACAATAATGACTTATCTTTATCAGAAATTGCAGAAAATGAAGGCATCACAAGACAAGCAGTAAGAGATATCATCAAAAAGGGGGAGAGAAAACTTTTCGAATACGAAGAAAAGCTATTGTTTATGAAAAAAACAATTAATCAAGAACAAAAAATACAACAAGCGCTATCAAATTTAACAAAAATACAAAAAGACTCAACAGATAAACAAATAACAAGTATTTTAGAAGAAATAAAAAAAGAATTAAATTGTTTAGTGTAAACAAAAGATAGGAGGAAAGTATGGCATTTGAAGGATTATCATCAAGGCTACAAGAAATAACAAGAAAAATAAGAGGAAAAGCAAGAATAACAGAATCAGACTTAAAAGAAATGCTAAGAGAAGTTAAACTAGCCCTATTAGAAGCCGATGTAAATTATAAAATAGTAAAAGAATTTATAGCAAACATACAAGAAAAAGCATTAGGTCAAGATGTAATGAAATCACTAACACCTGGGCAACAAGTCATAAAAATTGTAAAAGACGAAATGATAGAATTGCTTGGAGGAACAGAAAGCAAGATTAACTTCACACCGAATCCACCAACAATAATAATGCTAGTAGGACTTCAGGGTTCAGGAAAAACAACAACAGCAGGAAAACTTGCTAATCTTTTACGAAAACAAGGAAAAAAGCCATTATTAGTAGCCTGTGATATATACAGACCAGCAGCTATAAAACAACTACAAGTAGTTGGAGCACAACTAAACATACCAGTATACAGTAATGAAACATCAAAAGATGTTGTACACATTGCTAAACAAGCTTTGAGTGTAGCAATATCAAAATTAAATGATGTAGTAATACTAGATACGGCAGGAAGACTACACATTGATGAACAATTAATGCAAGAACTAAAAAACTTAAAAACAAATATAAAACCACATGAAATATTATTAGTAGTTGACGCAATGACCGGTCAAGATGCAGTAAATATAGCCCAAACCTTTAGTGAGGCAATTGGAATTGATGGAGTAGTATTAACTAAATTAGATGGAGACACACGTGGTGGTGCAGCACTTTCAGTAAAGAAAGTTACAGGAAAACCAATAAAATTTGCAGCAACTGGTGAAAAATTAAGTGATATAGAAGTGTTCAATCCAGAAAGAATGACATCAAGAATACTTGGAATGGGAGATGTGTTATCAATAATAGAAAAAGCAGAAGAAGCTATCACAGCAGAAGATGCTCAAAAATTAGAACAACAACTTCATAAAAACGAATTAGATTTAGATGACTATTTAGCACAAATCAGACAAGTAAAGAAAATGGGTTCATTCTCATCTATTCTTAAAATGATACCTGGAATGAATAAATTAAAAGATTTAAACATTGATGACAAAGAATTTGATAGAGTTGAAGCAATTATTTGCTCGATGACTAAACAAGAAAAAAGAAATGTAAAATTATTAAATGCAAGTAGAAGACAACGTATAGCAAAAGGTAGTGGAACATCAGTACAAGACATTAATAAATTCATAAAATCATTTGAAATGACACAAAAAATGATGAAGCAAATGAAATCAAACAAAGGCGGATTGAAAAATCTAATGAAAAACATGAACATGGATGACTTGAAAGGTATGATGTAAAACAATACTGCCAAAACTATATTTATACAAAAATTTTCAGGAGGTGAATTTAAATGGTAAAAATAAGACTACAAAGAGAAGGAAAGAAAAAAGCTCCTTTCTACCATATAGTTGTAGCTGATTCAAGATGCCCAAGAGATGGAAAAATAATTGAACAAATAGGAACATATGACCCAATGACAGAACCATCAACAATAGTTCTAAACAAAGAAAAATTAGAACAATGGATTAAAAACGGTGCACAACCAACAGATACTGTAAAAACATTAATCAAAAATGCATAAATTTAGAAAAATGTGCAGGAGAGGTAAAAAGCTATATGAAAGAAATACTAGAAACTATAATAAAAAACTTAGTAGACAACCGTGAGGCTGTTGAAATCAAAGAAGTCGAGGGTGAAAAAACTATAATCTTCGAAGTAAAAGTTGCTGAAGAGGATATGGGAAAAGTAATCGGAAGACAAGGAAAAATTGCACAATCTATAAGAACAGTAATGAAAGCTGTAGCAAATAAAAATGATAAAAAAGTTACAGTTGAATTTATAGGATAGAAGGAAATATGCAAACATGCAAGAAAAATTAGAAATAGGTCAAATTGTAAACACATTTGGAATTAAAGGAGAAATCAAAATTTCACCATTTACAGATGATATAAGAAGATTTGACGATTTAGAATATGTATATGTAAGAACCAAAAAAGAAACAAAACTATACAAAGTAGAAAATGTAAAATATCATAAAAATATGGTATTGATGAAACTTGAAGCTATAAATACCTTAGAACAAGCAGAAATGCTAAGAAATGCGTTTCTTGAAGTAGATAGGGAACATGCTGTTCCACTTAAAGAAGGAACATATTTCATAGCAGATCTGATAGGGCTAGATGTTTATACAGATGAAGAAAAACTACTTGGTAAAGTAGAAGACATCTATAATACAGGTGCAAATGACATATATGTTGTAAAAGATGAATTAGGAAAACAAATATTATTACCAGGAACAAAAGAAGTAATAAAAAGAGTTGACCTAGAAAAAGAAAAAATAATAGTTCATCTAATACCTGGATTGATTTAAATATGGAGGAATAAATGAAATTTGATGTATTAACACTTTTTCCAGAAATGTTTGAACCATTAAGACAAAGCATAATAGGAAGAGCTGAGGAAAAAAAACTAATAGATATTAATTTAATAAATATTAGAGATTTTTCAAAAGACAAGCACAAAAAAGTAGATGACACTCCATATGGTGGTGGAGCTGGTATGATAATGCGAGCAGATGTAGTATATGAGGCATATAAATCAATAAATGATAAAGATGCAAAAGTAATATATCTAACACCACAAGGAAAAGTATTAAATCAAAAAAAGGTAGAAAATTTAAGTAAAGAAAAACATCTAATCTTGCTATGTGGACATTATGAAGGGATAGACCAAAGAGTAATTGACAAAATTGTAGATGAGGAAATATCTATAGGAGACTATGTATTAACAGGTGGAGAAATTCCTGCAATGGTATTAATTGATAGTGTTAGTAGATATGTTGATGGGGTCTTAAGTGAAGATTCAACATTTGAAGAATCATTTTCACATGGAATCTTAGAATATCCTCAATATACACGACCAGAAACTTTTGAAAATATAAAAGTTCCGGAAATATTACAATCAGGTCATCACGAAAATATAAACAAGTGGAGAAGATGTCAAGCTTTAGAAAATACATATAAAAAAAGACCAGAGCTTTTAGAAAAAGCAGAATTATCTGAAGAAGATAAAGCATATCTTTTAGATATCGCAAAAAACAAAAAATAAAATATTAATGATACAATGTGCTGACTTTCAATTCAAGGCACCGCTTGTATAATAAAAAGAGGGAGGTAAATACAATGGATATCATAAAATCAATAGAACATGAACAATTAAAAAACTCAATTCCAGATATTAAAGTTGGAAATACAGTTAGAGTTCATGTTAAAATAAAAGAAGGAAACAAAGAAAGAATCCAAGTATTTGAAGGAATTGTAATAAAAAAACAAGGTGGAGGAGTTAATGCAACATTTACAGTAAGAAAAATCTCTTACGGTGTTGGTGTTGAAAAAACATTTTTAATCCATTCACCATTAGTTGAAAAAATAGAATTAGTTAGAGTTGGTAAAGCAAGAAGAGCTAAACTTTATTATTTAAGAGAGAGAACAGGAAAAGCTTCTAAAACTAAAGAATTAGTTGGAGCTAGAATCGAAGATAAAGAAATTACATTAAAAGAAGATTTAGCAGAAGGAACATCTGATGTATCAGTTGAAACATCAGAATCTGAAGAACCAGCTACAGAAACAGTTGCTGAAAATACAGAAAAAGCAGCTGAATAATAGTAAGATAATATTAAAATGATATTATAAAGAACACTTCCAATAAAACAATTATTGGCAAAGTGTTCTTTTTTACCATAAATTTCAATAAAAAATTCAACAAAAAAACTTTACAAAAAAAGATAACTAATATAAAATAAAAAAGACAAAATAGGACAAAATAAAAAACAGAGCTTATAAAGAAAGGAAATCAAAAGATGAAAGAAAAAAATGAATTAAATTATAAAGATTTAAAAATGGTATGTAATGAAGACATGTTCCATTTTGAAACAACAGAAGAGCTAGAACCTGTAACAGATGGAATAGGTCAAGAGAGAGGAATAAAAGCATTAGAATTTGGTATACATGTAGATATAAAAGGATATAACATATATCTAGAAGGACCAAGTGGAGTTGGAAAAACAATGTACACAAAAAATTACCTAGACAGTATAGCACCAAAAAAGAAAGTCCCAAATGATTGGTGTTATATATACAATTTCCACAATCCCAATGAACCAATAGCAGTATCATTACCTGCAGGACAAGGAAAAGAATTCCAAGAAAGTATGGATGGGTTTATAAAAGAAGTAAAAAAAGACATTAAGAAAACATTTAACGCAGACGACTTTGAAAAGGAAAAAGCACTAATAAAAAGAGAATTTGAAGAAAAAAGAGAAGTTGTAATGAACAAACTTAGCAAAGACTCACAAAAATATGGATTTCAAGTTAGATCTGCACAAAATGGAATTTACATGATGCCAATAATAGATGGAAAAATTATTCCAGAAGATGAATTTGAAAAATTAGAAGAATCAGTAAAACAAGAATATGAAGAAAAATCAATGATAGTACAACAACAAATAATGGATGCAATTAGCCAAATAAAGCAAATAGAAAGACAAGCAGATAAAAAGGTATCTGAATGGCAATCAAATATAGCATTACTAACAGTAAATGCACATATAAACTTCATAAAATCAAAATATAAAAGAAATAAAAAAATAAATCAATTCTTAAATGATGTAAAACAAGACGTATTAAAAAATGTTTCATACTTTTTAGAAGAAGATAAACCACAAAATCAACAGCAAATGCAACAAAATCCATTACAAAGAAAAGCCGACCCATGCCTAAATTACAGAGTAAATTTATTTGTAGACAATAGTAAAAGCGAAGGTTGCCCAGTTATAATGGACTCTAATTACACATATCCAAACCTATTTGGAAAATTAGAATATGAAAATTATTATGGACAATTAAAAACAGACTTCACCATGTTAAAACCAGGACTACTTCAAAAAGCAAATGGAGGATATATAATATTTCAAGCAAAAGATCTACTATCAAATGGTGCATGTTATGAAGAACTAAAAAGAGTTTTAAGAATTAAAGAAATATCTATTGAAAATCCTATGGAACAACGTGCATCAATGACAATGATATCATTAAAACCAGAGCCAATTCCACTAGATGTAAAAGTAATACTTATAGGAAATGCTAATATATATCATACATTATTATCAATGGACTCAGACTTTAGAAAATTATTCAAAATTAAAGTAGAGTTTGAAGAAACTGCACCAATCAATGAAGAAAATGTAAATAAGCTAGCACAATTTGTTCATACATTTTGCAAGCAAGAAGAATTACCACAGTTAGACAAATCTGCTATGGCAAGAATTGTAGAATTTTCTTCAAAATTAGCAGGAGATAAAGACAAACTATCAACAAGATTTACAGAATTAGGTCAAGTTGTTGGTGAAGCAGGAACTTGGGCAAAACTTGCAAAAACAAAGATAGTTACTGCAGAATTTGTAGATAAAGCACTAGCTGAAAGAGTTGAAAGAATAAAGAAATATGATGAAAAATATTTAGAAATGATAAAAGACAATACACTTTTGATAAATACAAAAGGTTCATTAGTAGGGGAATTAAATGGATTAACAGTAATGACAATAGGAGATTACACATTTGGAAAGCCAGCAAAAATAACAGTTAACACATATACAGGAAAAGAAGGAGTAGTAAATATAGAAAGAGAAGTTGAACTATCAGGCTCAACACATTCTAAAGGTGTTTATATTCTTGCAGGATATTTAGGAGAATTATTTGCACAAGACATACCATTATGCTTAACAGCAAGCATTTGCTTTGAACAATTATATAATGGAGTTGATGGAGATAGTGCTTCAAGTACTGAACTATATGGATTACTTTCAAGTTTATCAGGAATACCAATTAAACAATCAATAGCAGTAACAGGTTCAGTTAACCAAAAAGGACAAATTCAACCAATTGGAGGAGTTAATGAAAAAATTGAAGGATTCTATCAAATATGTAAAATGCGTGGACTAGATGGAACACATGGAGTAATGATACCTGTTCAAAATATCAATAATCTTCAACTTTCTGATGAAGTCGTTGAAGCAGTCAAAAATAAAAAATTTCACATATATGCAGTATCAAATATTGATGAAGGAATAGAAGTATTAACAGGTGTTCCTGCAGGTAAGAAAGATAAAGAAGGAAACTTTCCAGCAGGTACTGTAAACTATTTAGTTTATGAAAAATTAAAGAAATATGCAAAAACTTGTCAATCGGGACGGAGATTTTGACAACTTTTATAATAAAAAAGGATAAATAATTATAAGTTTCGACAAAGATAGTATGATATAATAGAAAATGTATCATACTATTTTTGTAAAAAAGTAATTTAAGGTAAAAGTTTATGCAAAAATGAATAAACTATTCTTTTTAACCATCAATAAAAATAACTGAAAGTCAAAGTCTATATTTGAAAAAATAAGACATAAAATATTATTATTTAAAATTATGCATAAAATAAAAGAACAACATAGCATCAATATAATACATTTGTATAATAAATAAGTCATACAGATATGTTAGTATAAACACAATTAAGTAAATAAAAAAATTAAAATTAAATATGGGATATTGTAGACAAATAGAAATAATTAGAGGAAAAGTCAGAAAAATTATAAAAAATAACTAAAAATCAAATAAAAAAGTTGTCAAAACCTCCGTCCCCATTGACAATGCGAAAAGGAGAATGAAAATGGAACAAGAATATAAAATTGAAAATATAGATTCTTTTGAATTAGCAGACATATTTGACTGTGGTCAATGTTTTAGATGGAATAAACATGCAAATGGTAGCTATACAGGAGTATTTAAGAATAATGTAATGAATGTTCAAAAAGAAAAAAACACAGCTATATTTAAAGGAATTTGTGATGGAAATATAAAAGACATAGTAAGAAACTATTTTGATTTAGATAGGGACTATGAAAAGATAAAAAAACAATTATCACAAATTGATGAAAATGTTAAAACAAGTGTAGAATACGGAAAAGGAATACGAATTTTAAATCAAGATTTATGGGAGACAATTATTTCTTTTATTATTTCTGCAAATAATAATATTCCTAGAATAAAAGGAATTATAGAAAGGCTCTCAAAAGCATATGGAAAAGAGATAGATTGGAAAGGAGAAAAATATTATACGTTTCCAACAGTAGAAGAATTAAAAGATGTAACTGTAGAGGATTTTAGAGGATTAGGAACAGGATTCAGAGATATAAGATTATATGAGACAACACATATGATATTAGATGGAAAGATAAATTTAGAACAATTACAAAATAATCCAAATACAATGGAAGTAAGAGAACAGCTTTTATCTTTATCTGGAGTTGGACCTAAAGTTGCTGACTGTATATTGTTATTTTCTACATTAAAGAGGTTTGAAGTTTTTCCTATAGATGTTTGGGTAAGACGTGTAATGAATGAAGTATACATAAAAAATGAAGATGAAACAAAAGTGAATAAAAAAGAGATTGAAAAACTTGCACATGAAAAGTTTGGAAATCTTGCAGGAATTGCACAACAGTATTTATTTTATTGGAAAAGAGAAGCTTAGTTAAAAAGCAAACTATGTTGAATAAAATCACAATAAAAGACATAAATGATTTAGCAGTAGAACAGGTTGATAAAATACTTGCAAAATAGTTAAGCCATACAGAAATACAAGAAATAGAAAATAAACTTCCTAAAGAAATACCAAAAGAGGAATTAGAAAATTTAAGCGAAAATGAATTAGAAAATATAATAAATATTTTATCTGGACTGCAAAAGCATTTTATTGGGTATTTAAAAATAGGAGGATTTCCGGAACATGCATTGACATCAGATGATAAATATTCAGCAAGAATATTAAGAGAAGATATAGTAGATAGTGCTATTAGGAATGCTGTTCTAATGAAAGATGATATTATTACAAAAGAACAAATGGATTATGGGATTACAGAATTGGAAAATGGCAAAAAGATTGTAAGAATATCAGCATTTGCATTTTTATATTTGTTAGGAAGGCAAGAATAAATAAAAAGTCTGTGTTAAAATTAGACACAGACTTTTTTAAATATATTCTTAAATTTTCTTTCATTTAGTTTATTATTTTACAACTACATTATAAATTTTATTTTTAACATAAATTTCTTTTTTAATAACTTTTCCATCAAGTTTATCATCAATAGCTTTATGAACCTTTTCTTTCACACTATCATCATCTTCATTTAAAGCAATTGTAATAGTACATTTAAGTTTTCCATTAACCTGAACTGGAATTTCAATTTCCTCATCTATAGTTTTTGCTTCATCATATACAGGCCATTCATAAGAAGAAATAGGTTTATCTGCACCAATTATCTCATTCAACTCTTCAGTAATATGAGGAGCAAAAGGATTTAATAATGTTAAGAAAGTTTTAAATTCAGCTTTATTAATGCGTTTCAATCTAACAAACTCATTAACCATAGTCATAAATGTAGAAATTGAAGTATTAAATTTCATGTCTTCAATATCATTAGAAATTTTCTTAATAGCTTTATTCATCATTTTTTCACATTCTTTAGAATATGTGTCACCATCTACTAAAATATCCTGTAAATGCCAAACTCTATCTAAGAATTTAAAGCAACCCCTAATACTATCCATAGACCAGCTTGCTGGTTGGTCAAAAGGTCCCATAAACATTTCATAAACTCTAAAAGTATCTGCTCCAAATTCATTTACAATATCATCTGGATTAATTACATTACCCTTAGACTTAGACATTTTCTCTCCATTTGAACCTAAAATCATACCATGAGAAGTACGTTTTGCATAAGGTTCTTTAGTAGGAACAACACCGATATCATATAAGAACTTGTGCCAAAATCTTGAATATAATAAATGAAGTGTAGTATGTTCCATTCCTCCATTATACCAATCAACAGGAGACCAGTATTCAAGAGCTTCTTTAGAGGCTAAAGCTTCATGATTATGTGGATCCATATATCTTAAATAATACCAAGAAGAACCAGCCCATTGAGGCATTGTATCAGTTTCTCTTTTTGCTGGTTTACCACAATGAGGACAAGTTGTATTAATCCATTCTGTATGCCTTGCAAGTGGAGATTCTCCATTTTCGCCTGGCAAGAAATCTTTAACATCTGGTAAAGTTAGAGGTAAGTCTTTTTCATCAAGAGGAACCCAACCACAATCTTCGCAATATACCATAGGAATTGGTTCACCCCAATATCTTTGACGAGAAAATACCCAATCACGAAGTTTGTAATTAACTTTCTTTTCTCCAATTTTCTTTTCTTCAAGATATTCTATAACTTTTTGCTTAGCATCTTTAACAGAAAGACCTGTTAAAAAGCCTGAATTTATAGACACACCTGTTTCAACATCAGTAAAAGGTAATTCAACATTTGAATTATCAGTTGGTGCAACAACTTGAACAATAGGTAAATTGAATTTTGTTGCAAAATCAAAGTCTCTTGTATCATGTGCAGGAACAGCCATTATAGCTCCTGTGCCATATGAAGATAATACATAATCTGCAACCCAAATAGGAATTTCTTCATTTGTTAAAGGATTAACTGCTTTAATTCCCTTAATTTCAACTCCTGTTTTGTCTTTATTCATTTCTCCACGTTCAAAATCAGATTTTAAAGCTGCCTTATTTTGATATTCTTTAACTTCATCTAAATTTGTAATTCTGTTAGCAAGTTTTTCAATTAATTTATGTTCTGGTGCAACTACCATATATGTAGCTCCAAACAATGTATCTGGTCTTGTTGTATAAACAAGTAATTCTTCATCACTATTTGCAATTTTAAATTTAACTTCAGCACCTTCACTACGTCCAATCCAATTTCGTTGTTGAACTTTAATTTTTTCTAAGTAATCTACATCATCTAAATCATCTAATAATCTCTGAGCATATTTTGTAATTTTTAACATCCATTCTGATTTCTCTTTTTGAACAACAGGACTTCCACATCTCTCGCAAACCCCATTTACAACTTCCTCATTTGCTAAACCTACTTTACATCCTGTGCAAAAATTAATAGGCATTGTAGCTTTGTAAGCTAATCCATGTTTATATAATTGAATGAAAATCCATTGAGTCCATTTATAATATTCTGGGTCTGTTGTATTTATAACTCTTGACCAGTCAAAAGAAAATCCAATAGATTTTAACTGATCAGTAAAATGTTTTATATTTTTTTCTGTTGTTATTTTTGGATGTACATTAGTTTTTATTGCATAATTTTCTGCTGGTAAACCAAACGCATCAAATCCTATAGGAAATAATACATTATATCCTTGCATCCTTCTTTTTCTTGCAATTATATCAAGTGCTGTATAACTACGTGGGTGTCCGACATGCAATCCTTGTCCTGAAGGATAAGGAAATTCTATTAAGCCGTACCATTTTTTAGAATTTGTAAAATCATTACTTGCATTAAAAGTTCCTTCTTTATCCCATTTATCTTGCCACTTTTTTTCAATTTCTTTAAAATTATATGCCATATTTGTCACATTCCTTTCATGAAGCTGAAATCAATAATTTGAGTTTCTTATAAAAATTTTTAAACTTTTGGTAATTGTTTCTGCTTACATAATATAAAATTTATATATCGATTATACTAGCAAAATAGCTAAAAGTCAATGAAAATACAAAATAAAGTATTGTAAAAATTTGCTTTTTGTTTTATAATATCTTTATATGCAAAAAAATAATAAGAAGAAAGTAGGAACCAAAAATGTCAATAGATATATTAAAAGCAAAACAGCAATTTAAAGAATATGTAAAAGACTATAATCCAGAAGATGAAAAAATAAAACTAAAAATAAAGCATATAGAAAGAGTAGCTGAAAATTCAAAAAGAATAGCTACACATTTAAAATTAGATCAAGAAGACATAGAGCTAGCAGAACTTATAGGATTATTACACGATATAGGAAGATTTGAACAAGTACGACTATATCATACTTTTGTAGATAAAGACAGTATAAATCATGGAGAATATGGAGTAAAGATTTTATTTGAAGATGGATTGATCAGAAAATTTATAGAAGACGATAAATTTGACAAAATAATAAAATTAGCAATATTAAACCATAATAGAGCAGACATAGAAAAAGGATTAACAGAAAGAGAAAATTTACACGCAAAAATAATTAGAGATGCAGACAAAGCAGACATCTTTACAGTATTAGTTTCAGGTGATAAAAAAGCAATATGGGAAAAAGAAGATTTATCAAATGATAAAATATCAGATGAAATTTATAGAGAATTTATTGAAGATAAAAGGATTAACTATAAAGAAAGACAAACAAGTGCAGACATATTAGTTAGTCATTTTAATTATGTCTATGACTTAAATTTTGAAGAGACAAAAAAAATAATAAAAGAAAATAAATATATAGATAAATTATATGAAAGATTCAAATTTAATGATAAAGAAACAATGAGAAGATTTAATGAAATATATAGATTAGCAAAAGAACAGATAGAAAATAATTAAAAAATCAGAAAAAAAGAAATAATATTTATAAAGTAGAATCAAGAAGGAAGGAGTAACTAAATGTCCAAAAAATTACTAGTAACAGAGAAACCATCAGTAGCTATGGAATTTGCAAAAGCCTTAAAAATAAATTCAAATCGAAAAGACGGTTACATCGAATCAGATGAATGGATAATAACCTGGTGTGTAGGACATTTAGTAACAATGAGCTATCCTGAAGCATATGATGAAAAACTAAAATTTTGGAGACTAGATACTCTTCCTTTTATACCAACCGAATGGAAATATGAAATAATACCAAATGTACAAAAACAATTTAACATAGTTCAAAGACTCTTACAAAGGGAAGATGTAGAAACAATATATAATGCAGGAGACTCTGGGCGAGAAGGAGAATATATTCAAAGACTAGTATATATGATGGCAAAACCAAATCCAAAAGCCCAAATTAAAAGAGTATGGATAGATTCACAAACAGAGGAAGAAATTTTAAGAGGAATAAGAGAAGCAAAAGATGAAAGTGAATATGATAGTCTATCAGACTCAGCATATCTAAGAGCAAAAGAAGACTATCTAATAGGAATAAACTTTTCGAGACTATTAACAATAATATATGGAAAAAAAGTTGCAAAAGAAGTAAATGAAGAAAAAGTTTCAATATCAGTAGGAAGAGTAATGACATGTGTATTAGGAATGATAGTTTCAAGAGAAAGAGAAATCAGAAATTTTGTAAAAACCAAGTATTATAAAATAATTGGAGAATTTGAGAACGAAAAAGGATCATTTAAAGCAGAATGGAAAGTAAATGAAAAATCTAAAATGTATGAATCGACTAAATTATATAATGAAAGTGGATTCAAAAAAGAAGTTGATGCAAAAGCATTTATAGCAAGTTTAGCAGAAAAAAAAGCAATTATAATAGAATTAAAAAAATCTAAAACAAAAGAAAATGCACCTTTTTTGTTTAATTTAGCAGAAATTCAAAATGAATGTACTAAAAGATTCAAAATAAAACCAGATGAAACACTTGAAATAATTCAAAATCTATATGAAAAAAAATTAGTAACATATCCTAGAACAGATGCAAGAGTTCTATCAAGTAGTGTTGCAAAAGAAATAACAAAAAATCTAAATGGATTAGTAAAAGGATATATAGATGAAGAAGTACAATCACTTTTAAACAAAATAATAACAGAAAAATATTCAACAAATTTGGCAAAAACAAAATATGTTAATGACAGCAAAATAACAGACCACTATGCTATAATTCCTACAGGGCAAGGATATGAAAACTTTGAAAAGTTGCCAGAATTACATAAAAAAGTGTATAATGTAATAGTAAAAAGATTTATAGCAATATTTTATCCACCGGCAGAATATAATAAAGTAACATTAACAATAGATGTAGATGGAGAAACATTTAATGCTAGTGGAAAGGTATGTACAAAACTAGGATATTTAGAAGTATTAAAACCACAAAATAAAACAAAACAATCCACAGAAAAGGAACAAACTGTGGAGAATGCAAGCAATGATGAAGGAGAAACAGAAAATAATTTAGAAGTATTTAAAAATCTAAAAAAAGGACAAGAAGTAATTGTAAAAAATTACGAAATAAAAGAAGCGGAAACATCACCACCTTCAAGATACAATTCAGGCTCAATGATACTCGCAATGGAAAACGCAGGAAAACTAATAGAAGATGAAGAACTAAGAGCACAAATAAAAGGAGCTGGAATTGGAACTAGTGCTACTCGTGGTGAAATTATCAAAAAATTAGAAAGAATAAGATATATAGAAATTAACTCAAAAACGCAAATTGTTACACCAACTAAAAAAGGAGAAGTAATATATGATGTTGTGAATTATTCTATGCCTGATATGCTTAATCCAAAACTTACTGCGAGTTGGGAAAAGGGCTTAGATATGGTAGCCAAAAAAGAAATACAATCAAATGAATTTATGACAAAGTTAGAAACATATATTAATTCTAAATTCAATAAATTAGTAATAAAAAGATAGCATTAAGAAAAAATTAAAGTTGAAAAATAATTATAAAATATGTCTAGATTATTATTTTTCAGCTAAATTTGTACTTTTAGAAAGGAATGATACAAATAATGAATACAATATTAGGAGAATTAGGTAAAAGCCCCAAATTCTGTGAATACATAAAAAGCATAGAAAACAAAAAAAGCCCGATAGCTATATCGGGCTTAACAGACGTGGGCATGTCACAAATGATTGCAGCAACCAAAGAATTTGCCAAAAAACCAATTTGTATTGTAACATATAATGAAATTCAAGCAAGAAAAATAGTTGATGACTTGAATTACTTCACTGACAAAGTAGTTTATTTGCCTAAGAAAGAAATAGCAACATATGACTATATAGCAGAAAGCAAAGACTTACCATATGAAAGAATAGAAGCAATAAATAAAATTCAAGAAATGAAAAGCGGAATTATTGTAACAACAATAGAAACAGCATCACAAAAAATGATAAGTAAAAAAGCTTTATATAAGAATGCTTTGAAATT
>CALYBE010000011.1 GCA_944393735.1 uncultured Clostridia bacterium | reverse complement strand
AAAGAATATTAATTTCTGTTTAATATTTTTTTAATTGTTTTAAATTTTATTATTTAAATTTAAACTACCTTTTTTATTTTTTATTTATTTTAAAAAAATATTAATTTCTGTTTAATATTTTTTTAATTGTTTTAAATTCTATTATTTAAATTTAAATAATTAATTTCAAATTAAAATTTTTTATTTTATTATTTTATATTTATTTATTTTTTATTTTTTTAATTATTTTTTTTTAATTATTTTTTTATTTAATTTTAATTTTTTTTATTTAATTTTAATTTTTTTTATTTAATTTTAATTTTTTTTATTTAATTTTAATTTTTTTATTTTTTGTTTATTTTTATTTATTATATATTTTTTATTTTTTATCATTTATTATTTATTATTTATTATTTATTATTTATTTATTATTTGTTTATTGTTTATTGTTTATTTTTTATTTTCTATTTTTTATTTGTCTTTTGCTTTTTTATTTTTGCTTAATTTTTATTTTTTGTTTATTTGTTTTTATTTATTTTTCAAATAAACATCTGACAATTTTTCATTTTCCTCTCCATTAATTAAGAATTTAACGGAATCAATTTCTTTTAAATTAGTCAAAGTATTAACAATACTATTTATTAATTTTAATTTATTTTCTTCATTTTCATAATTTAAAAATTCATTTGATACATTTATTATTGCACATGAATTTTCTATAATTATATCATTTAATATTGTTCCATCAGGAATTAATTTTTTTAAATTACTACTTTGTGGTCCTTTATTTAATAGTTCAAATAGTTGATTATATGGTTTTTCAATTAATAAATTTGCATCAATTATTTTTGTTTCCGTTTCTAATTCTCCTGTTTCTACATTTTCAAAATATAAAATTACTTTTGTTTGTCTCATTTGCTCTTCTGAAATTTCTTCTTGAGGCGTATAATTTTGATATTCATCCTCTACTTTTTTTATTTCTATATTGTTAAAAATTAGGAATACCCCTATGGCTAACAGTATAATTACTAATATTGTTATAATTTTCTTTTTACTTTTCATTTTATTCCTCCTTATCTATTTGATTATATTATAACTTATCCTATATTAGAACTTATACTTATTACCTTTAGAAAATAAAGTTATATACTTTTATTATGACAAAACTCTACTTATTATAGAATAAAAATTAATTTTACTATATAATAAAATATCTTACAAAATTTGCAAACTTTAATTTTTTTAGTTTATTGCAAATATTGTAAGATACTTTCTTTTTATTATGTTTTTATTTTGTTTGATTTTCTAAACCTAATTAATACTAAATGACATTTCAAAATCAGTTTCTTCTCCAAGTTTCATTACTATTGTCATGTTTTTTTGATTATTACTATTTTTATCTTTTAGTATTATATTATAAACATAGTTACTTCCTTGTTGTGTAAGACTAATATATTGTACTTCATTTACTTCATAGAAATTAGTTTTTGCATAATTTTCAAAATCATTTATTGTTGGGAATTGATTTTGTTTGAAACTATCTGCTAATACACTATATGAGTAATTATAATTTTTATCATTTATTCCATTTATAAATTTGTTTATATTTAATGCTATTTTTGTTTGTGTATTTGAAGTATTATATCTTTCCAAAAATTGAGGTATATCTATTGTGTATGAATCTAGTATAACTGAATACTCCATAGGTACTGTTTCATTAAATATATAATAATTTCCATTATTATCTAAACATATGTATTGTGTATAACCATCTTGATTATATACTGCATATTTTTCGACTGTTGCATTTATTAATTCTGCTTCTCTTTCATTAATATATTCTACGTAATTGCCAACATCTCCAAATCTTTTAGTTCTATATTCCTCATTCAATAAATTATATGCATATTCAGGACTATTTTTTATTGCATTAATATAATCTTCAAAATATGATGAAGCTATTTTTTCTTGTGGTGCACCACTATTTTCCATAACATTATATTCATTAACTGGTATACTAATATTAATATTTTGATTCAAGTTATTATTTTTTACAGTTTCATTAAATTGTTTATTATCTAAAATTTTAAGATTATATGTTGCATTACTAAAATCATTTGTCAATAATATATATATATAATATTCTTTTCCCTCTTTTCTAATAATACCTCTTATATATTCATATTCACCTAGAGAATCCTGCATATAGTTTATCTCTTGCGTATAAATCTCTTTTGTAAAATATGAATTAACTGATTCATATTCAGCAAAGAAGTTTAATATGTTATTATTTATTAAATTATTTTCTTGTATGTATTCTGTGTCTAACAAAGACATGATAGCTGTAGCATTTTTATCTTTTATATATCCAAAAAATTTGTCCATGATTTCATTTACATATATGTATTTATATTTAGCGGTTTCTCTTTCTAATAAATCTGATATGATTTCATCTGATAAAACCTCACTATCATCATATATTTCATCATCTTGATATTGTTGAGCAGGTTCATTATTTGTTTTAGATGACAAAATCAGTAAAACAATAAGGATAATTAGTAATATTGCAGTAATTAGAATAATAATATTTCTCATTTTTTTCAATTTATAATTCCTCCTTGTCCAGTCATAAGTCCTGGTGTTACTGGGTAATTACTGTTAACAGGTGTGCTAGAACACCAACCCCATACTTTTCCTCTATATTTACTTATCCAATCAGATAATGGTTCAATTTTTACATATCCAATATTATGTGCTACTTGTCCATTACCTATATAAATTGCACAGTGTCCTGCCGTAGATTTGGCTGAACCTAATCCATAAATACATGCACCTAATGGTACAAATGAAAAATCTGTTGATACACCGAAATTATGTCCTGCCATACGGGCAATTCCTTGTCCTCCAGTTGCTGTTGCTCCTGCGGCTTGATAAACTTGTTGGTTCCACAATAAACAATATCCATACTTAGCAGCAATACCATAATCAGCTGTGTGTGTTGCAACAGTTACTATCTTTTTCTGAATTTCATTAGCACTTTCCCATTCATCTGTTCCAACTAAAGAAGACATATCCATTCCTGTTCCGCCACTTTCTCCTGCGGAAGCTGCTCCATCAGTATCTCCCATTGTAACAAAATCCGTAGTGTCTAAAATATCAAGACTATCTACACCATAACTTCTTCCAGTTAATTGAGCAATAATATATTTCATAACTCTTTCTAGCTCTTGAGTACTCTCATACTGTTCAAGCATATAGAATAAATCATTTGGAGCTGTTGTTAAATTTCTTTTAACCTTAGGATATAAATCTAATAAAGCATTAATATAATCAAGTCTATATCCTTGCTTTGTTTCAATTGCATCAATTGGATAAGTTGTATTGTAGTATTTTGTTATTTCATCTATATTATATGTAAATGTACTATAGCTTACTTTTAATCCTAATCCACTTGAAGCTAATCCTAAATCAAATTTATCACTTGAGCCTAAATCTCCATCAGTACCACTATAATTTTTTGTACCTCCTCCAGTTTGTGTTGTAACTGAATCTAGTGAATATACCATAAGTTCTGACGATACAAGCCAAGTTTCAGCTTTTGTTACCATCAATCTACCTGCATTTGTAATTACTTCTGTTATATATGGCTTAACTCCATCAGTAATATATTTACTATATTGCGGTTCATTAATATTTGCTGTCGTTACTTGTGTTACATTAGGCGTTACTTGTGGATTTTGTACTGAAATTGATACAAATGGTGGAGCTGGAATAGGTGTGGCTACAACATCAGCAGATACTTTTAATTCTGTTACTGTTCCTGAATAATCAACTTGCGTATAATTAGCTGTTGAATCTTCAATAAATGACATTGTTGTTTCTGAACTATTTACAAGCTCTACTAAATCATCCATAAAATCAACATCTTGAGAAATTAAATGCATTGCAATAAGAAATATTGTAGGTGTTGCATATTTTTGGAGTAAAGTTTGATAATTCAATGTCTGCATTTCAAATGTTACTTGCGTACTAGCTAAAGTGTTAGGATAATTGTAAATATTTGTTGTTGTAGAAACATATATACATAATTGCAATGTATCTGGATCAAGTGCGAAATATTGTAAAACTTCTTCTCTTGCTTTCTCGGCATTATCATAAACCATTGATTCCAATTTAATAAAATCATTATATGGCATATACTTCATTTCAATTTCGCCATATTCATTAGAAATTCTGTGAACTTTAACTCCACCTTTTTCTCCGAATATCCAATTTCCTATATCTGGATACATTGTTTGCAATTCTGCTCTTATATATTTATCAAGCATGTTTTTCAATTCTTTTTCTGTAAGTTCACTACCAGCTCCTTCTGTGCCTTCAGTACCTTCCGTTCCTTCTTCCGGTTCGGCATTGTAATCATAATCTTCATCTTTAAAACCAAATACTGTCGTATCAACTTTTCCTATTTCTTCAAGCTTTTTTAATATTTTTCTAGCATATTCTTTATTTATTTTATATCTTTTCTGATCTTTTGAAAGTGTAATTATAGGATCCATTTCTTCGACTGTAGTATCATATGATAAATCAATAGTTGGATCTACATTGTCTGTATCCTTTTTAAAGAAACTAGCTATTATAGCAAAAACACCAACAGAAAGAATTATTACGATTATTATTAATGGTCCAATCATTGCAACTATCCATGCTATAAATTTAATAATTTGTTGAATTACCCATTTTACAATATTAGCAACCGATTCAGCTGCTGACTTACCTACTTTTTCAGCCCCTTTTCTCCCAAAATCTCTTGCAGAATCTTTTAATCTATTTGTAGCTTTTGTAAATTGATCATCTCCATTATCTTCCATATATTCACCTCCTAATTATTATAATCTACTACTAAACTTGTTCTGTTTGAATATTCAAGTTTATTTTCACTTTGTAAATATTCATCATAATTTAAAATAACATCGCTAAAAACTAAATACTTTGCTTCATTAGTTATATTATATGTTTTATTAAATTCAACAGTATATAACATTGTAAAGTTTGGATTAATAACGACTGTTCCGATATCAAATTGACTATTAATTGAAGAATATACTGTTCCATCACTATTTCTCAAATATACATTTTGAGAATATTTATTTCCTGTCATACAAATTTTATTTTCAGTATTATTTGTAATTGTAATTTGAGCTCTTTCATAACTATTAAATACATCCACATGTCCAACTTTTATTGTTATTCCATCTTTTTGATATTCAATTTCTCTATCTTCACCATACACAAAATTATTTATATTTATCTTATAGCTACCATTATTATAAATGAAAGTATAATATTCCTGAGATGTTCCACTTTCTCCTCCAGTAGCTAACAAATCCCCATAAAATTTTACTAGATATAGTGTCCTATTATCTGTTTCTGACCACTTTATCATTGAATATTCCTGTGGTTCTTTAAATCTTTCATTTATATAATGCTCTTCAAAAGCTTCCTCCGTAGTATAATATAGTGCATTTTTGCAGTCATCTGTTAACATTGCATATGCTTCTGAAATTTTTCTATTATTACAATAATTAACAAATTTTTTCATAGTATTTTCTATTGTATTCTCATACAAATTACTAACATCATTATCTTCTAAATTATCAATAGTTACATTATTTCCATTTGTATTGACAGTTGAAGTATTATTATTATTATTGATATTTGACTCAAATTCCTGTGATTTTTGGTTTTGTTGAAACTCATAATATGTATTAAGTGAAGTTATTACTACTATTATTATAATTACTATAAAAATAGAATACAGAATATATTTTTTATTATTAACAATTATTGTTGTGATTCTCATAATTAATCTTCATTCCTTCCTTAAGTCTTTAGTCTCTTTTTATGTTTTTTATTTGATATTTTGCTAATTTTCAGTAATCCTATCAAAATCCAATACATTTTTAATAAATGCCTCATGAGTTCTACGTACAGTTTGACCTGATGCAGAGCTTGAAGATGTTTTTTCTTGAAAGTTTAAATATTGCTCTTTTTTCTTATTATCAAATAATACATCATAATTACCATAATCAAGTAGATTCTGTTTGTATTGGAAAGTAGCAACTGCTAATCTATCTGCTTCATCTTGAGAAGATACTTTGCCTTCTGCTAATAAATGATCTGCATATTTAAATACTAGTTCTTGATCTTTTGGATCTGTTACACCTCTGCGAACATAGTTATCTCTAGCTCTTTGCCTCATTTCTTTTGCTTTGCTTCCATATGTGTTTTTATATTTAGCTATTACATCATCTCTGTTATACCATTCATCTCCTCGTTTTTCTATTAATTTTTCTTCATCTTTTGAAAGTATATTTTTTCTTACATCTTTTCCGAATTCTTTAGCATTATTTATTAAAACATTTCCTCCAGCCATTCCTGCTCCAAATGATGCTATGCCCTCCATTGGACTATATTTACCATCAGTTATACTAATTCCTGCTTGTACAGCAGCAGCTGCTGTACCAAGAGCAACTCCTGCAGCTAATTTAGCAGCTTTTTCCATAACATTCTTTCCATTGTATTTTTTCTTATCTGTATCCCAAACAGGTTTTACAATACTTTTTCCAACATTTTTTAGTCCGTTTGCTACACGTGAATTTAGAACATTTTGAGCTTGTGAATTTAATCTTGACATTTGATTGCTATTAGCTCTTCTCATATATCTTTTTGCCTTTGTCCTTTTGAAGCCAAATAAATCTCCTCCAAATATTGGTCTGCTACTGCTATTTTCTAAGTTTGGTTTTTGTGTTTGCGCACTCTCATTAGAATCTTGATAACTAGTCTCTGGATTTTGATTCTGAATACCATTTTCTGTATTTGTATCTGATAATTCATTTAATTTTTGTTGATTTGTTCTATGCTCTTGATTTTGAACACTTTTTCCATAATTTTCTCCTACTATTAAATTTGGATTTTGTGGATTAACTCCTGGAATAGAATTATCTGTACCAGTATTTAATCCTTGTGAATCTCCGTAAAGATTTTCACCATTTTCTCTTGATCTTTCACTATTTATTATAAATTGTGGACCTCCATTTTCAGTTATATATCTATTCTGTTGAATTCTTTGATTTATAATATCTCTATATTCTTCTGCTTTAGTAAAATTTCCTTCTTCCATGTTCATAATCATCTTTGAAAGTAAATCATTTGTAGATACATTAGCATAAATATCATTATACTGAAAAGGTATATTTAATTTTCTAAATTCTGATTCATTAAGTGCAATTCCTTGCCTTAGCCAACTTTTATAACTTGATATTGTTGATTTTATCTCTGATTGTTTACTTTCACTTTGGCCAAAACTTGATAATCCTTTTAACATTCCTAATTGATTTTTTATCATATCAAAAAAAGAATTGAAATCTATATCTTTTTTATTTCTAAAATTTTTTAAAGTCTCTCCTGAAATATTATTTCTAAAATTGAAAATATAATTCTGAGCTTCTCCCAAATTCATGGATGGTCCTAATCTATTTTGCGAATTATTAAAAACTCCTCCACTTCCGCTAGGAAATAGCGATTGCTGTGCATTTTCAAAACTATCATAGAAATTTTCAATTCCTGTATCATCTAGTGTTGGACCATAATAATCATCTATCCAGTCTGATGAGTTATTGTTATTTTCCTCTTTACTATTGTTACCACTACTTCCACCAGCTAAAATTGGTGGTTTTCTAAACATTCCAATAATCCCCCCTACAACTGAACCTGTTGCATATGCACCTGCAATCCCTCCAACAGTTCCAAGTCCTGCTTTTTGGAATCCAAATATTCTCTTTAGCAATTTCTCAGCTTGTGTCATAAATAATAATGCTACAATTGCATAAATTGGATTATTTGCTGCAAGTGACAGTGCTGAATTTATTAAAATCATATATACTATATAGTGCATAGGTTGTAATAATGCATTATAAACATAGTCTTTTAACCATAATTGAAAGCTTTTTGCTTCTCCATTCATTTTATCAATTGGATACATAAGGGCTACTATAGGTGCAATAAGTGTTAAAAAAGCCATATTCAATACCCTTCTTAAATATGTAAATGTAAATTTGATTGTAAATGTTACCAATGCTACATATATAATTATATACTCTATTTGTTTTGATAAAGCCATCTGTTGAGCTTGAAATCTTGCTAAACCTATTAAATTTGTTGTAAAAGTTTCATTTGTTCCATCAAGATTTACTCGAATCACTCCCATTGTATCGCCTAACAATGTTGTTATATTTTGGACTACAGCAATTATAAATGCCATTATATAATGCATTGAAAATAACAATACCATTGCAATAAACCAACTTACCAATTTTTCTTTATATTTTGCTTTATCTTGTGAATTTGCACTTATTATAATTCTTATACCAATGTATATTAATACAGAAAGCAATCCTACCATAGCAAAAAGTCTTAAAGCTCTATACCAAGATGCTATAGTAGTTCTTATTTCATTCCAATCACTTGAAGCATTTTCTCTTGTACCATTCTCGTCAACTATTTTTCCCGATATAAAATCAATACTTAATAAGTCAATTTTCCCTGTAAATATTTCTTCTGGCGAATATTTGAAATTAGGAAATTTGTAATCTATGTAATTATTAAATATATTTTTATAGTCTTCCATGTCAATAGTTACTGTTGCACCCACATTTTCAGTATCATTATTTACAATTTCATCTTGCATTACTGATTCAAAGGATTCTGCTCCTGTCATAAATTTTGTAATTATTCCCATAATTGAATCTGTAACAAAACGAATAAATTCTAATAGTGGTTCTAATATCATTCCTGTGAAAACATCTACTGTTTCTATGGCATTGCCTGAAGTTTCTGAATAGCCAGAAGAATCACCACTTGTTTGTTCATATTCAGAAGTATCTCCATTTAGTGCTAATGTCTTTATTGGTGCAATTATTTCATTATCAATAACGATAATTTCATCTTCATCTCTTGAACCTGTCCAACCATCTAAATCGTATTCAGCATCATTCCAAAACTCTTCTATGTTATCATTATATTCTGGATACTTACTTACTATGGAATCTGTCAATGTCCTTGTGTCAGCAAAACTTAAACAAGGTATAATAAATTCGAATAAAATTATTATTAAAATAGCTATGCAAATTATTTTATTTTTTATTTCAATCTTGCTTTTTTGCATTTTTATCCTCCTTTAATATACATTGTTTATTTAAATTTATTTTAAATAAAATTCACAACAGTACATAGTAAAAAATATTATGTTTTTTTAAATATTATTATTTGTCTATTTGCTCTAAAGTAGTTTTATCTATTAAATCTGCAATTAATATCTATATTTATTAATCATTTTATTTTCTAATTGCTTCATTAAAGGCTTTTGCTTGATTAAATAATGCATTTAATCTTTGTTCTTCTTTTGTTTTTGCTTCTCCTGTTAATCCTTGTGTTAACGTTTCTATATATTTCTTTCGCTTACCATCATCATATATAGCACCAGTTTGAGACTGATTTTTTAGATTTTCTTTAAAGTTCAATGCTCTTACTGCTTCTCTATCAGCATTAGGTCCCCCTAAGGTATCTGCATATTTCATTCCTTGTTTTATCTCTTTAAGATCTGCTATACCTCTTGGTAAATATTCATTTTTAGCTCTTTCTCTTGCCGTTTTCCAATCATCGCCATAATTTTCTTTAAAGAATTTTATTACATCATCTCTATTTGACCAATCTTCTTGAAATTTAGCCATTCTTGCTTCTTTCGCTTTCTGGCTGTCTCCGGAGTTAGATCCTTCTATAAATGTATTTGCTAATCCACCAGCTACATTTGATATAACTCCTCCTCCTGCAAAACCTGCTCCAAAAGCTGCTAATCCTTCCATTGGGCTATATTTTCCATCTGTTATACTTATTCCTGCTTGTACTGCTGCTGCTGTTATTCCAAGACTCGCTCCAACTGCAACTCTACCTAAATTTCTAGCAAACCTCTTTGCATTTTCTTTTCCTGATTTATCAGAATCATATATTGGTTTTGCAATTTTTCTTCCAACAGCTCTTGCCCCTCTACCGAATCTAGAATCTGATACTCTTTTAGCCATATCTCTAATTCTTTCTCTTTTTGTCATTGTTGTCGCTGGACTATTTGAATCTGCATCAGGAATAGATGATGATGTTACTTCTGGTACTGCATCTCCACTTGGCTGTGATTCTTCTCCTGGTTGAGGTCCAGTTTCTGGCTGAGGTCCTCTTTCTGATTGAGCTCCTACTCCTGCTTGTGATGTCCCACTAGATATAGGAACTCCATTGGTATTTACTATAGTACTCTGAGATGCATTTGGTCTTTTAACTGTTGATAATATAGTATTTCCATTTGGTCCATAAATTGGTATTGTTGAAGATGAAGGTGTTTGTGAAGTTTCTCCAAGTTGAGAACCTCCTTCTACTGAAGAACTTTCATTTTCATTTGAAATATCACTAGTTTGAGCAGTACTGTTTGCATCATTAGATACATCTTCTGATGAAGTTGGAACATCTGATAACATTCTGGTATCTGCATCATTTAAAGTTGCTCCAGGATTATCAACTCCACTTGTACCTGAATTTCCGTCCTTTCCACCTAATATTTTTCTGCCTCCTAGCCTAGCTATATTCTTTACACTCGAAGCAAGAGCTCCTGCAGCAAATGCTCCCGACATTCCTCCAACAGTTCCACCGTTTGCTTTATCAAATCCGAATATTTTCTTCAATAGTCTTTCCGCTTCTGTCATAAACATTAATACCACAATTCCATATAATGGATTTGTTTGTGCAATATTAGAAGCTGAAACTACCAATATATAATACATTAATAAATGTACTGGTTGTAATAATGCATTAAATATGTATTCTTTTAACCACATATTAAATCCTTGTGCTTGACCATCATTAATTTTATCTATTGGATATGTTAATGCTACAATTGGAGCTATTAATGTTAAAAACGCCATATTTAGTACCCTTTTTAAGTATATAAAAGTAAATTTTATAGTAAAAAATATCAACGCTATATACATCACTTCATATCCTACAGTTTCAGAAAAGCCACTAGTTAAATTTATATGACTTCTAACCTCTGATACTAAATTCGTTCCTAATGAAGCATTTTTCATTAAGTTTGTTATTTGTCCTATTACTGTTATTATAAAACTCATTATATAATGCATTGAAAATAAAAGTGCTGCTGCTACAAACCAATTTATTAACCATTCTCTATATTTTGCTTTATCTTTCGCTATAGAGCTTATTAGTATTTTTATACCCGTATAAATCAGTACAGATAGCAATCCTACTATTGCAAATAACCTTAAAGCTTTATACCAAGCTGATATTGTGCTTTGTACTTTCAACCAATTTTCGTCACTATTACTTCCTCCAATAAAATCTATTGATAACAAATCTATATTTCCAGCAAAAATTTCTTCAGGAGAGAACAAATCATCATTATTTCTCCATTCTCCTGTCATAAAAAATCCCACAGCTTTTAATATTGAATCTGCTATAAAGTTTACAAAAAATAATATTGGCTTTAATAATATTCCTCCAGCTGCATCTGCTACTGTCCCTACTAAAGAGCCTCCTTCATCACTTTCTGTTACAGCAAGTGAAAAGCTTGAATAAAATACATTAAATATTAAAATAAATAAAATAATACAAATAAATATCTTATTTACAAATTTATTCTTCATATTTTGTCCCACAAACACTCACCTCCGTTCTATTCAAATTACAAAAAAATTTTTTTTATTATACTGCATTTTAAACACCTTTCTTTATTTACCTTGATTACTTGCCACTAATTTATTTAAGTTAGTCTCAACAAACTCAAACTCTTTACGCGTAGGAGTTATTTGAATGATTGTTGTATCAGGACCAACTTTTAGTAATCCTTCACCCCTTGTACATGTAACAAGGAAATTAGCTTCACCTTCACTAAGCTTAAATACCTCTTTAAGTTGTTGAATTTCTGATTTGTCCTGTGCTAAAAATAGTTTTGTATCTGAAGATGTTAAAACTGCTTGAGCCTCTGGTTTTTCATAGAAATCTTGAAATCTCTGTGAAATAATTGCCAAAGATACATTTCTTTTTCTTGCACGTCTAGCCATCTTGTTCAAAAAGTCTACGGCTTCTGGAAAAGGAAGCAACATCCACGCTTCGTCTACTATAACTCTTTTTTGTTTAGCTTTTTTCTTGTCCTCACTATTTTTCTTAACGAACTTCTCCCAAATCCACGAAAGTAAAATTTGTTGAGCTAGTGGTCTAGCAAAACGCTCCTCAAGTTGAGAAATATCTATATTTATTAATGGTGCTCCTTCTAATAAATCAAATGTAGATTGACCATCAAAATAAGCCATCTGTCCGCCATATTCCCTTATATATTGTTTCATTACTTTTAATAGATAACTATAATGAAATTCATAATCTTTATTGGTATTTGCTTTAGCGTTTTCCATAAGTCTCTTATACCATGAACCAATTGTTGGCATTTCTTTTCTTCTTCTTTCAAAAGCATTTTGAGAATTTGCTGCTTCATATAAGCTTAGTGGATTTGATGTAATTCCACGACTTGCATATTCTTGAGCAACAGATTCTGCAATAATCTGTTTTGTAAGCTCATTTACCTCTTGAGTTCTCGTACTACCTTTTGCCATTGTCATTAAAGCTTGTGTAACGTCTTCTACTTTATTTTCAACATTTAATGTATCTCTTTCTCTACCTGTTATTTCATCTTTTGTCCTTTCAATTTCAATATCAAATAAATTAATAACTGTCTTTGACGTTGGGCTTATTACAACATTTATTCCTCCTAATGCTTCTGCAACTATAGAATATTCTCCTTCTGCATCTAATGCTAAGCTCTCAATCCCCATTAATACTGATGAACGTGATATTAATGTTTTCATTGTTACAGATTTACCTGCACCAGACTTAGCAAATATAACCATATTATAATTTGTAAGTGATGGATGGAAGTTATCAAACAAAATTGGAACACCAGTCTGTTTATTTATACCTATTGGAACTCCTGTATCATGTCCAATATTTGATGTTGTAAATGGAAAAACTGTTCCCATAGACATTCTATCAAATGTATGTGTTTTCTTTATACTGTTATCCATTAGGGGTAAAGCTGATTTGAATCCTTCTTCTTGAATTGCCCATGCGCTTCTAATTCCGACTAATGATTTTGACATTTCTGCTGTTAACATTCTTGATAGTCTCTCCAAATCATTTAAGCTATAAGCAAATAATGTAGAAACAACTGAGGCTTCATATAATTTGTTAAAACCTGCGGCAATTTCATCTCTTAGTTGTTCTGTTTCGTATTTCTTTTGAGCTAGTATACTTTCTCTGTTAATATTTCCTCTGTCTGTTGCAACAATTCTTTCTGTCTCTAATGTTGTTATAACCTTATTTAGCTCATTTTGTGAATTTGCTTCTGCAATAGGTTTAATATATACTGATGTATTTATATCACCAAAATTATAAAGTGATCTAAATAATTCTGGGAAAATACATGACCTAGGTAAACTAGATACATAAAAGCTTCTGGCATATCTTTTCACATTTGAAATTATTTCTAAGTGATCAATATTTGATGCATCTATACCTGAAGGTGCTATCAATTCTTTTATACTCTTTTTTCTTAAAAAAGTAGGTTCTTTAACTTTGCTTACTAACTGGCTTTCTTCCTCTTGTTTTTTTAGCTTTAGGCTCATCTTTAGTTCCCCCTTCCTGTGTTTCTTTCTTTTTTCTTCTTACTTTAGCTTTAGCATCTTCTGCGATATCAGTTCCTAAATAAGTTTCATTTTCTGTAAGTAAATTCTCGGCAAAATCATATACTAGATTTTCAGCATTTTCTTGTCTTATTTTAAGCATTAATTCTTTATCACTTCTAGCTTCATTGATTGCTTGATTTGCAATTTCTACAGCTTTTTCTTCGATTTGCTTATCTAGTAGTTGCATTTTCTTATCTAATACATCTGGTGCAGTTGAATATAATTCTTCAAATCCAGAACTCATTGCTTTTTTCTCACTAAATAAGTCTGCATCATCTCTATTATAAGCCATATATAGTAATTCTATTAATCCGTCAGAATCAAGAATTTTTGTATTAACTTCACATCTAGATAATGTTCTAGTTATTGATCTAGCTCTTGTATATAATTCTGAGAATACCATGCTTTGAATTTCACTTTTTGAATAATTTTGGGTATTTACTTCATCTTCATAATAAGATATTATAATATAATATTTCTTATGTAATACATTACTGTTCAAATTGCTTCTTTCAGTATCAGCAATTATATCTTTAGTATATTCATATTTGTTTTTCTGTCTAACCAATTCCATGTATGCCTTTTGTAATTCACTTTCTGAATATTCATTTGATTCTTTCATTTGATTGTATTTTTCTTCTAAAACATTATATTTCTCCTCAATATCTCTGAATTTTAATTTATATGTTTGTATACTTTGTTCCAAGTTTACTGTTCTAGTTTGGATATATATTTGAATTTCATATTTTAAAGTATTTAAAAATTCTATAAATCCTTGTTCTACAGATGTTCTTTCCATGTCAGACATTAAGTCATAATTAACTCCCTGGCATTCTATAACCATTAAATATCTTCCACTTTTCTGAACAATCATGTTATCCTCCACTTTTTCAAAATCCATAAAATCAAATACAGAATTTATATTATAACTTTTGTTTTTTTGAGGATTTTCACTTTTCTTAGATGTATTTTTTGAATTTACATTTAGATTGTTAATCATTTCTTTTTGTTTTTCTTTTTCACTATTTTTTGTTCTAATTATAAAATATGCTACTATTAAAACCAAGATAATCACTACTAAAACAATAGCTACAGTTGTTAATAATTGTATTAATTGTTGTACATCATTCATTCTCATTGCCTCCTTTGTAATATAAATATATTTTTCCACCCTTTTTCTTAAATTTTATTAATCTTAATAAAATTTCGTCTATATCTTCTCCTCCTGTTTTTCTGAAAATTTCAAAGTTTGTTGAATTAGGCATTTTTGCAGATGAAATTATAAAACCAATTAATCCAAATACTAAAACTCCTGCAATTCCTATTAGTGATAGTCCAAAAAGAGCAAAAATTGGATATACAGTCATCATCCCTACTGCAGCAAATCCTACTGTCCATATAAATGATTTTTTTGAGAAAATCATTAATATTTTTCCCTCTCCTCTTGTATCTCTTGGTATGTTATATGAGTATCTTGCCATAAACTTTCCTCTCTTTCGTTTTTAAATTATTTATCCTATTTTATTATAACATAAAAACAAAAAAAAAACACATTTTATGATAAAATTTATCATAAAATGTGTTTTTTTATTAAGAAGTTGTTGTAATACCCATTAATAGTTTAAATATACTTGTTGCTGCGAATACTACTATTAAACCTACTATTAATGGTATAAAAGATTTTTGATAATCAGCTTTTTCACTAGCACTACCTAGTATAAACTTGAAGCCAAATACAGCTATTAATACAACAGCCAATATTGCTGCAGCAACTTGTATTAAACCTAATACTTTACCTGCCATAGCTTCCATTCCTTCTTGGTTTATACCAGTTGTATCTGGCTGAACATTTACTTCTAACGCATAAACAAATTGTGAAAATGTAACTATCATAACTAATGCCATTAATATAACAGATATTATTTTTACTGATTTTCTCATATCTATCCCTCCTCATTTTTGTTTTATTTATATATATTTAATTTTTATAAACTAATTGATATTACATTCTCATAAAGAATGTCATTGTTAATTTCCATATTGCATATGCACCAAATGATACAAATATTCCTATTACCCATGGTGTCATAGATTCTTTTATTTTCGCTTTGTCTTCTACTGTTTGTGTCATAAAGCTTATACCCATTATTATAATTGTTATTAATGTTATACCTAAAGCAATTGCTAGTAAAACTCCTGATACAAACTTTGATATTCTTTGTAAATCTCTATGATTAAATGTTACTGCACTGTCATCTGCTAATCCTAAGAAATTCTGTGCACTTGCGAATATTTTATCAAGTGTGTTTGTACTATCACTAATTGTTGAACCACCTACTGTTGTATGAGTAGTTGATGATGAACTTTCCGAACCACTTGATCCTCCAGAAGATGAACTTCCTGAACCTCCAATTGTTACTCCTCCTGAACCACCAGAACTTCCAGATGATGAACTTCCTGAACCTCCAATTGTTACTCCTCCTGAACTACCAGAACTTCCAGATGATGAACTTCCTGAACCTCCAATTGTTACTCCTCCTGATGATGAACCTTCTGAACTTCCTGATCCTCCTGTAATTTTATCCAAAAAGTTACCCACAATAGAACCCATTGTATTTCCTACTGATGTATTATTACCACTTGTTCCTCCAAAGATACTTCCTAGTACATTTCCTACTGTTGATACAACTGGATTTGAGCTATTTGATAATCCTCCTAATATACTTTGTAGCAAGTTACTTGAAGTTGATGTACTTCCTCCTCCATTTCCAAATATACCATTAAGAAGACCTGATGCAATATTTGATATAACTGATGATGAGCCACTTCCAACGCCACCCGAAAGGTTTGATACTACATTATTAAGAAAATCATTTGCACCTGTTAAATCAGTTCCTGTAAGTTGTGATAATGCTTGTGTCATAGTATTTATTACATTTGAACTTAAATTAGTATTCTGCAATAATGCACTTGTAAAATTACCTAAAAGGTCTGTTTTGTTATTTGAATTAGCAATTGCTGAAGAAAGCGCATTTATTATTCCTGTTGTATTAGAATTATTTCCAGTAGCCGAACTTATTAAATTTGTGAAAACATTTGATAAATCACTCTGGCTTACATTTCCTGTGTTTAAGAAATTGGTCAATGTAGAAAGTCCTGCACTAACTGTTGAACTATTATTGTTATTACCTAGTATTGAACCTAAAACAGTGGATACAAATCCTCCCAGTCCACCTGAACTGCTGCCAGTACTACCGGTTATTGCCAGTTATACCTAATGCATTTCCAGCCAAGTTAATTACAGAATTTATTATACCAGATGCCCCCCCACCGGTTAAACTACTAGTAATTGAGTTGACAATGTTTCCTCCTATATTGTTAAAAATATCTCCTAACGAAAATCCCATTGATGGTATTGTAAAGTTTATTACTATTGTTAATGTTAAAAACAATGTGAAAATACTTTTAGTAATATTTTTTTTCATACACATCACCTCTCATTCTTCTATATTATACTACATTTTTTATGTTTTGGCAAATTTCAGCAATTTTAGAAACCTTCTGCAACAGATATTACTATTTTTGCTATTGATATTCCACCTGTTATTAAAACTATTCCTATTAGAAATCCTCCATATTTTTCATGTGCAACAGCTTTTTCATTGGCACTTCCTAAAATTGTATTAAATCCAAATAATGCAAGAAGTATAACACATCCTATTAATCCAACAACTTGTAAAACACCTAATACACTTTCTACTATTGAAATCCATCCACTTGAATTAGCTATTGATGGTTTATATTGACTTAAGTTTGATGGATATCCATTTAATATGCTACCAGATGAACTTGAACTTGAACTTGATCCTGAATCCTCTTCAAACCAATCATGAGGTTCTGCATATACTATATTATTACTTGTTATAAATATCATTATCATAATAATTGATATTATTAATATTATTACTTTTTTCAACATAATATCACCTTATTTCTTAATAAATATCACATTTTTTCAATTTAATTATACTCCACTTTATTTCGTGTTGCAAGTATTTTTGATAAATTTTTACCATTTTTAATCATTAGTATTTAAAGAAGTTTTAAATTTTAGTTTTAATAAGATGAGTAATTTTTTATATTTCACAAAAGAGGAAAGAAAATTAATAATATAATAATTTCTTTCCTCCCTTTCCTTTGTTATATAAATCTTATTTAAATAATAAACTTCGTTTGATTTAATAGTTTTCCCAACCTGCATATTTATTTACATTCACTTCATCATAGAAACATACGATTGCCATTTGTTTGTATGGAAGTAACCATAAAAATCCAATTCCTAGAGTCAATACACATAATACTGACCAACCTAAAAATGATAATTGCAATAAAAATAGTTCCATTTTATGGCCTTTCATTATTGTTCCACTTGTATTTACAGCCTCTTTAGTAGTCATTTTTGGATTATCATAAGCTATCATATATGCTAAAGAGTATTTTAAATCAATAATAAGTGAAACAATAAAACTTACTATAAGTAAAACAATTGCCATTATTAAACTAGCCAATCCCAAAGAATGATTTTCTACAGATTCTGCAACAATAGTAACACTTAGCAATATTATTGTTACCATTGTACCTATTATTGGTAATACGTTTTTTAGTAAAATTCTAAGATATATTTTCCATGCTCTACCAAAGTTTTTCATTGCTAATGATATAAAATCGAAAATTCCTACATCCTTTTCTCTTTTTAATTTAACAAATGCAAAAACTATACCAATAGATAATGGAATTTCAATTATTAGTACTATTATTGATACTATCAATTTAATAGTTAAGCTAATTGTTGATTCAAGTGAGAATAGATTAATGCAAAAATTCATTATAAAGAATAATATAAATTGCATTAATATTATTAAAGCTGTTTTTCCCCATTTTCCTGAAAGAGATTCTCTTGCTTGTTTTCTTATATCTGACAAAACCATATTATCACGTTCCTTTCCTAGTTAAGGCGAAAATATTTTTTATTTTCCCTTACTTATACATTGTAATAATATTCAACATCCTAAATCATTATATAAATAATTATAACCTATTTCAAGTATTTTGTCAAAAAAAGTTTGATTTACTCTCATTATGACTATCTATTAATAATAGTCATAGAAAAAGAAGGAAAGAAAGTTCTAAGTCTATTACTTTCTTTCCTTCTTCACTCAGCCAATGTACCTCCCTATTTTATATATTACGTATGCAGTTATACCTAGTATTACTGCAATAATAACAAATTTAGGTAACATTACTATGACCATTATAATGATGGCCAAGATGCACACTGGCGCAAGTGGCGGGATCAGTACCGCCAGCAATAAGAAAAATGCAAATGTCTTAATAGCCTCAAGCATTGCTGACACTCCCTTGTTAGAACAAATTCGTTGATATTTCTTACACTTTTATTATACTATACATTTGCTGAATATTCAAGATATTTTTCTTTTGTCATTGGAGTACATATTATCATATCCATATCATTATCCTTTATATATGGCTCTATTTGTGAACGAGTCTCTTCATCTAATGATTCTAAAAATATTTCATTATAACTCATTTTAACATAAAGTGTATAGTTACTATATTTACTTCCTGGTGTTGGCAATTCATTCATTGTTTCTATAAGTTCTTGTGCATATCTTTCTTCAAATAGATTCATAATTATTTTATCACATATTTCTTTAGGTTTTATATTGTTTATATCGTTTTTTCCATACCAATATGCAATATTAGATATCTTTCCATTTTCTAAAGATGCTTGTATATTAAACATTAAGTTATTATCTGATACTAAATATATAGTATCATCACTTGTCTCTTGGTAATCACTTATATTATTTTGTGCCAACACTTCAGTTATTGCAGTTTTTAATTGATCTACAGTCAAATTATAACAAGCTCCATTAGTTGCCGAATCACTTATTTCAATTTGCTCTGGAACATAATCGTTTGTCCAGTCATTTTGACTATTTCCTGTATCTTTATTATTTTCTATATTATTATCTGTAACATTATTGTTATTATTGTTTTGTTTACTTAATACATATATCCCTAGTATCCCAGCAATGATTATAATTGTAACAACTACTATCAATATTATTAATATTATTTTTTTATTTGATTTTTTATCTTCCATTTTTCACATCATTCCCTTCGATATATTTTTGTAATTATCTTCATATTATAATTTATAATCACTTTTTGTCTACAAATTAAGTATAACATATCTTTTTTATATTTGCTAGTTTTTTATTTTAAATTATTAAAAATAATAGTTAGTGTCTTTAACATTATTTCTATTCATAACATTTTAATTTTAAAATTTAAAAAGAAGTATCAGATTTTTCTGATACTTCTTTGGCGGAGATGAGAAGGTTCGAACTTCCGCGCCGTTTTCACGACCTAACTGTTTAGCAAACAGTCCCCTTCACCACTTGGGTACATCTCCATCATATGAATAAATCGTCGTCGAAAAACTCATTTTCGAGTCGACGATTATTTGTACAATAAAAGTTAGATAATTTTTCTATCTAACTTAAGTTGGCGGAGAGGGTGGGATTCGAACCCACGGTGGGCTATAAACCCACGCCAATTTTCAAGACTGGTGCCATAAACCAACTCGACCACCTCTCCGTATCTTGCGACAGTACTTATCTTAACACATTTTCCTGTCGCTTGTCAAGAGTTTTTAATAATTTTTTATTAAATTTAGCATTCTTTCTAAATCTTCATTATTATTATATTCTATAATAATTTTTCCTTTTCTCTTTCCTTGATCTAATTTAACTTTTGTTCCGAAAAAGCCTTGAAATTTATCTTCAATATCATCATATAAATATTGATACTTTGGATCTAATTTTTTTTCTTTCTTATTTCTTAAGTTTTTTTGCTCAGCTTGTCTTACGGACTCGCCTCTTTCAATCATTCTTACTGCCATTTCATATTGACGTTTTTCATCAGTAATAGCTGCCAATGCTTTGCAATGTCCTTCTGTTAGTTTACCCTCTTTTACTAACTCTAATACATCTGGAGCTAAATTTAATATTCTTACTGTATTTGATATGCTACTTCTACTTTTTCCAATTTTTTTAGATACTTCTTCTTGTGTCATCCCATACTTGTCCATTAGGCTTCTGATTCCAAGTGCTTTATCATATGGATTTAAATCCTCTCTTTGTATATTTTCTATTAAAGCTATTTCCCTATTTGTTTGTTCATCATCTTGACGGATTATTGCTGGAATTTCTTCTAATCCTGCTAATTTAGCAGCTCTCCATCTTCTTTCTCCTGCAACAATCCCATAATATCCATCCATTTTTGATACTACTATAGGTTGAATTACTCCATAGGATTTTATTGACTCTGCTAATTCTTCCAAAGACTCTTGGTTGAATTGCTTTCTTGGTTGGTCTCTATTAGGCTCAACTTCAGTTATTTTTAATGTTTTTAAGTTTTCGTTTTCTTCAGGTACAACTTCAGGTTCATTTGTTTCCATTTCTAGAGGTGATCCTCCAAATAGAACATCTAAGCCTTTTCCTAATCCAGTCTTTTTTGGCATATTAATCTTCCTTTCCTTGTATTTTTATTTTTTTGTCTATTTTAGTTGTTTTTTAAAAATTCTTTTGCAAATTTCTCATAAGCCTTTGCTCCCTTAGATCTTGGATCATAAACTGTTATTGGCATTCCATAGCTTGGTGCCTCACTAAGTCTTACATTTCTAGGTATTACAGTTTTGTAAACTTTATTTTCAAAATATTTTTTTACTTCTTTAACAACTTGATTAGATAAGTTTGTTCTTGCGTCATACATTGTTAATAATGCTCCCTCTATTTCTAAATTCTTGTTTAGATGTTTTTTTACTAAGTTTACTGTATTTAATAATTGACCTAACCCTTCGAGAGCAAAATATTCACATTGTACTGGTATTAAAACTGTATCTGATGCTGTAAAAGCATTTAACGTTATAAGCCCTAATGAAGGTGGGCAATCTATTAGGATATAATCATATTTGTCTTTTATTTTGTCTAATTTTGTTTTTAGTCTTTGCTCTCTTGACATCATCGGTACAAGTTGAACTTCAGCACCTGCCAAACTAATGTTTGATGGACATATTTTTAAACCTCTTATTGTTGTGTCTTGTATTGTTTCATCAAACTCTGTATCTCCTACCAATATATCATATACTGACAATTCAACATCTTTTGTAACTCCTAAGCCACTTGTTGCATTTCCTTGTGGATCAGTATCTATTAATAAAACTTTTTTGCCTTTTTTTGCTAAGATAGTACTTAAATTTACAGTTGTGGTGGTTTTTCCTACTCCACCTTTTTGATTTGCTACTGATATTACTTTTCCCATTTTACTACCATTCCTTTCTTGTCATCTGTTCCTTTGAAAATAAATTTACAAGTAAATTATTTTCTATTTGCACACTGTGAAACTTAAAAGTTTCATTTTTTTATTATCTATATAATAATATATAATATTTAAATTTCTGTCAATGGATTTTTTAAATTTTCAACTATTTTTTTCTTTTTATTTTTTATATGTGATTTTTTTATTTTTCTTTTGAACCTTTCTTCTTTTTTCATATTTATAATATTTCGAACATCATATCATTACTTTTTTTCTTTACTTTTTAATTTTGTGTTTCTCTTAATAATGAGGATTTCACATGTTACTTAATTAACAGATATCTTTCACATTTGTAAAAAAATACATTGTGGCATAAAAATGCTCCACGTTTTTTTTCGTGGAGCATTTTATTTATTTAATTGGTTCTTTACTTGGTGTTCCTGGTTTTCTAGGATATTTTTTTGGTGTAGAATTTATCTTATCTATAATAATTATTGTTCTTTTAATATCACTTTTTGGCAAAACAAATTCTTTCACACTTTTTATTTTTCCACCAAGAACATCTATTGCTTTTTCTGCTTGATTAATTTCTTCATTAGTATCTGGACCTTTCATACATATACATTTTCCATTTACTTTTACTAGTGGAATTAAATATTCTGACAATGTTGATAAATTAGCTACTGCTCTAGATGTTGCTACATCAAAACCTTCTCTATACTTTTTATCCTGTCCAAATTCCTCTGCTCTTGCATGTATTATTTCTACATTTTGTAGTTTTAATTCTTTAATAACTTCTTGTAAAAAAATTAATCTTTTATTTAATGAATCTACAAGTGTAATTTTAATTGTTTCATTCATAATACTTATTGGTATCCCAGGAAAACCAGCACCTGTTCCAACATCAACAACTTTTGCTCCAGGTGATATCTCTTTTAAAA
>CALYBE010000010.1 GCA_944393735.1 uncultured Clostridia bacterium | reverse complement strand
TCTATTCTCCAAAAAATCTTCGACTTTTTGAATAGGTGCATTATAATTATTTCCACCTAATTTAAATGCATCTTTTTCTAACTTTTCTTGAAAATACATTCCATCAAGTGGTGTATTTTTATAATAGTCTTGAATTGTTACATTTACTAATATTGCACTATTTGCATTTTTTCCATCTCTTGCAAAATTGCTCATGCCATTTGTTACAATTGAATTTTCTTCTGAATTTGATGCCACTACTTGTCCACCTGGACACATGCAAAATGTATAACACGTTCTTCCGTTTTTGGCATGATATACAAGTTTATAATCTGCTGGTGGCAATTGCAATTTTGTTTTGTCACCATATTGTGCCATATTTATATCTTTTTGTAAATGTTCAATTCTAACACCTACTGCAAAATTTTTTGGATGTATTTCTACTCCAATTTCATATAATTTTTTGAATGTATCTCTTGCACTATGACCTATTGCTAAAATTACACAATCTGTTTCTATTGTATTTTGAAGATTTTGTAGTTCGCCTTTATTTGATTGTTTATCTTCACAAACTTTACTATATATAACTGCTTTTATTTTCCCATTTTCTATTTTAAAATCTGTTACTTGACTTTCAAATATAACTTGTCCACCATTTTCTATTATATATTCTCTTATATTTTTTACTATTTTTACTAGATTATCTGTTCCAATATGTGGTTTTGCAGTATATAAAATTTCTTTCGGTGCTCCAAATTTTACAAATTCCTCTAATACTTTTTTTGAATATATACTAGAATTTCCTGTATTTAATTTTCCATCTGAAAATGTTCCAGCACCACCTTCTCCAAATTGAATATTAGATGTTGCATTGAACTTTTTATTTTGGATGAATTCTTCTACATCTATTATTATAGGCTTTATTCCATTTTGTATTAATTTTAAACCAGCAAATAGTCCTGCTGGTCCAGCACCAATAATAACAGGAGAATATGAACTTCTTCTAGTAACTTTTATTTCTGGAAATTTATATTCTTCTACCTTCTCAAATTCTGTTTCTTTTTTTCTGTCTTTAAATTCCATGTCTATTGTATAGTTGTAATATATATCTTCTTTTTTTCGTGCATCAATTGATTTTTTATATATATACCATTTGCTTACATCGTCCTGTTTTATCTTATTTTTTCTTATTGCTTTTTGAAAAACTTGGTCTTCTGTTAAGTTTTCTCTTATTTTTATATTCTTTAACCTTATCATATTTATTTTTGTCAGTTTATTATTCTAACTTATCTCCTTCCTGCTTGCAAATCTATATCCTACATGGATTCAAAAAAATTCTTATATTATTTTTTTTCTTTATTTCTTTTATCTTGAATAATTTCCATTTTTATAAAATATTTTATTCCAATTCGAATGCTCCTGTATAAAGTCTGTAATATACACCTTTTTGAGCAATTAAATCCTCATGATTTCCACGTTCAATAATTTTACCATGATCAAGAACAATAATTGCTTTAGAATTTCTAACAGTTGAAAGTCTATGAGCAATAACAAAGACTGTTCTTCCTTCCATAAGTTTATCCATACCATCCTGTACGATTTTTTCTGTTCTTGTATCAATACTTGAAGTTGCTTCATCTAGTATCATTGCTGGAGGATTTGTTAAAGCCGCTCTAGCAATTGAAATTAATTGTTTTTGTCCTTGAGAAAGTGAACCACCATTTCCATCAATCATAGTATCATAGCCTTGTGGCAAATGAGAAATAAAACCATGTGCATTTGCAAGTTTTGCTGCTGCAATTACATCTTCATCAGATGCATTGTCATCACCATATCTAATATTGTCTCTTATTGTACCTGTAAATAAATTAACATCTTGTAAAACCATTCCTAATGATCTTCTCAAATCTGGTTTCTTTATTTTAGTTATATTTATTCCATCATATCTAATTTTTCCATCATTTACATCATAGAAACGATTTATTAGATTAGTTATTGTTGTTTTTCCTGCACCTGTTGCACCAACAAATGCAATTTTTTGTCCAGGCTTAGCATAAAGTGATATGTCATGTAAAATCATCTTATTTGGCTCATAGCCAAAGTTTACATGCTCTAATTCAATGTGTCCTTTTAATTCTATGTATTCAAGTCTTCCATCATGATGTTGATGTTTCCATGCCCACATTCCTGTGTGATGATCTGTCTCTACAATATTTCCATTCTCATCTTTTTGAGCATAT
This sequence comes from uncultured Clostridia bacterium, assembly GCA_944393735.1. GTDB lineage: Bacteria > Bacillota > Clostridia > TANB77 > CAG-508 > CAG-269. The sequence goes on along the minus strand of CALYBE010000010.1, from coordinate 21,418 downwards.
ACTAATGTTACATATCCTTCATCATGTTCAGGTTCTTCATCCATTAGTTCAAAAATTCTTCTTCCTCCAGCTAATGCCATTACTATTAAGTTTATTTGTTGAGATAATCTTGATATTGGCATTGTGAAGCTCTTACTTAAGTTTAGAAATGCTGCAATTGCACCTATTGTTAATCCTCCAACGCCATTTATTGCAAGTACTCCACCTAATACACCAATTAATACAAATAGTAGGTTTCCTAAATTTGCTAATGCTGGCATTAAAATATTTGAATATTTATTTGCTAATGTACTATCTTTACAAAGTTCTTCATTTATTTTATCAAAATTTTTTATTGCTTCTTCTTCATGTGAAAATACTTTTACTACTTTTTGACCATTTATCATCTCTTCTATATAACCATTTGCTTTTGCAACTGTTTCCTGTTGCTGTATAAAATATTTACCACTTCTTCCAGTAATATTTTCGGTTACTTTTAACATTGCAACTAAAACACATAAAACAAGTATTGTTAATGGAATACTAGTAATTACCATTGCTACAAATGTTGCTATTATTGTGATTATCATACTAACTATCTGTGGAATTCCTCTTGAAATTAATTCTCTTAAGGTATCTGTATCATTAGTGTAATGACTCATTATGTCTCCATGTGTGTGTGTGTCAAAATATTTTATTGGAAGTTTTTCCATCTTTTCAAACATCTCATCACGTATTGTTTTTAATGTTCCCTGTGAAATTGTTGACATTATTCTATTATAAAAATAAATTGATAATATTCCAACTATATAAATACATGCCATAACAGATAATGCTTTTAATAATGGTGTAAAGTCTGGTGTAGATTGAGATAGCATAGGTGTAATATAATCATCAATCAGACTTTCTATAAATAAAGAACTTGCTACACTTGTTATTGAACTTAAAAGAACTAATACCATTACAATGAAAAAACGTAATTTATATTTTTTGAATATATAGCCAAATAATCTTTTCATTGTAACTGTATCCATTTTATTTTTATTCATCATCAGAGCCTCCCTTCGTTTGTGAATAATATACTTCTTGATAAATTTTATTTGTTTTTAATAATTGTTCATGAGTTCCTATTCCATTTATTTCTCCATTATCTAAAATGATTATTTGGTCACTATCTTGAACTGATGAAACTCTTTGTGCAATTATTATTTTTGTCGTATTTGGAATTTCTTCAGCAAATGCTTTACGAATTAAGCTATCTGTTTTGGTATCAACTGCTGATGTTGAGTCATCTAATATTAATATTTTAGGTTTCTTTAAAATTGCTCTTGCAATACAAAGTCTTTGCTTTTGACCACCAGAAACATTTGTACCACCTTGCTCAATATATGTATCATATTTATCTGGAAATCCATTAATAAACTCGTCTGCTTGTGCCAACTTACATGCTTTCACTATTTCCTCATCAGTAGCATTTTTATTTCCCCATCTTAAATTTTCTTTTATTGTTCCTGAAAATAGTTCATTTTTTTGAAGAACCATTGATACTTGGTCTCTTAAAGTTTTTATGTCATATTTTTTAACATTAATTCCTCCAACTTTTAATTCTCCTTTTGTTACATCATATAATCTTGGAATTAACTGTACTAGAGTTGATTTAGAACTTCCTGTTCCACCTAAGATACCTATTGTTTGACCTGCCTTAATTTTTAAATTAATATTTTTTAAGCATAATTTTTTAGGATCTTTAACATAACTGAATCCAACTTTTTTAAATTCTATTGAACCATCTTTTACTTTCATAACTGGATTTTTTGGATTAGCTAAATCTGGAACTTCATCTAAAATTTCTACAATTCTTCTTGCTGACTCCATTGCCATAGTTATCATTACAAATATCATAGATAACATCATTAAACTATTTAATATTAACATAGCATATGTTATTAAACTTGTTAATTCTCCTGTAGTAAGGCTTCCTCCTACAATTAGTTTTGCTCCAAACCATGAAATTAATGTTATAATTGTGTAAACTGTTAATTGCATTAATGGATTATTTAAAGCCAATATTATTTCTGCTTTTCTGAAGTCTTTATAGATTGATTGTGATACTTTTTCAAATTTTTGTATTTCTTTATCTTCTTTTACAAATGATTTTACTACTCTTATTGCTTTTACATTTTCTTGAACTACATTATTTAAATCGTCATATGTATTAAATACTCTTTCAAATACTGGATGTGCTGTTTTAGCAATAAGAATTAGTAAACTTCCTAGTATTGGTGCTGCTATTAAAAATATTAAAGCTATTTTAGGACTAACTGTAAATGACATTATCATAGCGAATAAAATTGTTATTGGAGACCTTACAGCTCCTCTTATAACCATCATAAATGCATCTTGAACATTTGTTACATCTGTTGTTAGTCTTGTTACAATACTTGAAGTACTAAATTTATCTATGTTATAAAATGAAAAATCCTGTACTTTTTCATACATATCTTTTCTTAAGTTTTTAGCAAAACCAGCTCCTGCTCTTGCAGAGAACTTTCCTGATTCCACTCCAAAAAACAAAGATATAAATGCTGCAACAACCAGTAATGCTCCTAATTTTAAAATTACTGATAAATTACTTTGTTCAATTCCTTGGTCTATCAATATTCCAAGTAAATATGGAATTGCTATTTCCATGAATACTTCTACTAACACACATATTGGTGTTAATATTGCTGATTTTTTGTATTCTCTTAGTGATTTTAATAATTTCTTTACCATTTTTATTCACATTCCTCCTTAATATGTAATATATTTGTTTATCTATCTAAATATTAAATTATAAGTTGGTTAGACTTGTATATTATAGCATATTTAACAAAAAAATGTAATAAGTTTTTTTATTTTTTCAATCAGTTTATATATAATGATGCAAAAACATATATATTAATATTTTGCATGACAAGACCCGGATTGTTATGCCACAGCTATGTTTTGTCAAAAAAATATTAATATATATGTTTTTGCACTAATTCATAAAAATTTATATACAATATTTTGCATGACAAGACCCGGATTGTTATGCCCTATTCCAAAAGTTCACTTAAGAATGGGAATATCCCACCAGCTAGTCAACTATTACTAGACGACTAACTGGTGGGATTCCAGATATGCGAGCACATGAAACATCACATGCCCTGGTAAAGAGCCCTAACATTTTTATAAAATGAAAGGAGGATAAGCAGACATAAATGTAAGGACTCTTCAAGCTAATTCATAAACAAGCGATTTCTACCGCTATGCTTTATGACAGTTATTTTATCACAATTTTACATAAATGTCAATAATTTTTATTAAATTATTCAACACTCTTCAAACTTTCAATCATATCAATCTTTTTCAATGAAAAATAAGTTGCAATATTTACTATAACTGTAAATACTATTGTAATAAGAGCTGCATAAACATAACTAATTGGCTTAATTTCTTTGCTAAATCTAAGCATATTAATTTCACAAGTTCCAGTAATAAAATGAGTTAAAAAGAATCCGCCTACTAATCCAATTGCTATTCCAATAATTGTTAAAATTACTGTTTCTCTTGTTACATAATCATAAACTTCTTTATCATAAAATCCTAATACTTTAATTGTTGCAAGCTCACGAATTCTCTCACTTATATTTACATTTGCAAGATTATATAAAACTACAAATGCAAGTAATCCAGCTGCCACTATAAGTACAACTACAACATAATTTAGCAAACTCATCATATCTTCTATTGATTGAGCCATTGATTTTATATTAGTTACTGCAGATACTTCATTTTTACTCATAATTTCAGTTGCTAGTTTATCTTGTGCATCTGTATCTAATTCAACATTTTTTAATAAAATAACATTTGTTTTATATCCATCTTGAAATAGATTTTCATAAGTCTGTTTTGACATATAAACATAATGTTGTACATAGTTTTCTACAATATTTGATATCTGAGCCTGAACTTCTCTATCATCACTATCTGTTAAAGTTATTGTATCTCCTGCCTTAACATCTAAAAGCTCTGCTGCCTTGTCTGTTAAGCATATTTGATTTTCTGTAAATGTTACATGTTCATTGTTATTATTTAAGTCATTAATATTTATAATTCCATCTAATTGTGATTCATCTTCTGGAACTAATATTGTAACATCTTCTTCTTGTTCACCATTTGCAACAGTTCCAGAAGTCATATATGTTTTTGTTATTTTTTGAATTGACTCATTTTGGCTTAAATCATTTATAAAGTTATTTTTTTCTTCTTCTGAAAGACTGTCTTTTAAAGTTACTTGCATATTATATTGAAATATATTCTCAAATTGATTTGGTATCATTTTTAATACTGCATCTTTTATACCAAACCCTGTTAATATCAATGCCGTACATCCACAAATTCCAATAACAGTCATATAAAATCTTTTCTTATATCTTAGTATATTTCTCGCAGTAACTTTTTGACTGAAATTTAAATGTTTCCATATAAATTTTATCTTTTCTAAAAATACTCTATTGCCTGATTTTGGAGCTTTAGGTCTCATTAATTCTGCTGGTTGTTGAACAAGTTCTTTTAAAGCTGTATAAATTGTTGCACCTACAATACAAATACATATTAGCAATAGTCCAATTCCGCCATATTGTATGTTAAAGCTTATTGATATATCTGATATTTGGTACATCATTTGATACATCATCCATATTACTTTTGGAAGTAAAATAAATCCCACACTCATTCCTAGAATTCCACCAATAACACATGCTAAAGCTGCATATATTACATATTTCATTGTTATTTGTACATTAGTGTATCCAAGTGCTTTCAATGTTCCAAGTTGTCCTCTTTCTTCTTCTACCATTCTTGTCATTGATGTTAGTGAAATTAATGTTGCAACTGCAAAAAATATTATTGGAAATACTTTTCCAAGGTTTGCAATACTGTCAGAATCTTGTTTAAATCCTACATAACCTGCATTTGAATTTCTATCTAAAATATACCAAGTTGGGCTTTCTATTTCTGATACTTTTTCTCTTGCGTCTGCTAATTTGCTTTCGGCATCAGCAATCTTTTCATTAAATTCTTGTTTTTTCTCTTCTAATTCTTGCTTTGCATCTGCTATTTCTTGTCTTGAATTTTCTAATTTGTCTCTTGCACTTTGAATTTGTGCATAAGTTGAAGTTTTAGTTGAATTTAATTGATTTTGCTGTTTTGTTAATTCTGTTTTTGATGCTTCTAATTGGGCTTTTGCCGCTTTTATTTGTGTTAGCTGTGCTTCAAGAGCTGTTGTATCTCCTTGCATACTCGTTATTTGTTCAATTTGTGCTGTTAGACCACTTTCCTGTGTATTTAATGTTTCTTCATTTTGACTTAATTGCTCTTTTGCTGAATTTATTTCTGCTTGAGCATTTGCAAATTCTTTATCAGCCTTTTTCTTCTGAGAATCTAATTCTGCTTCTCCATCTTCAATTTCCTTTTCACCATCAGAAATTTGTTTCTCTGCATCTGCTATCTGTGCTTCTGCATCTGCTTTTTGGTCGTTTAGTTCCTTTTCTGCATCATTTACTTTAGTTTGAGCAATTTCAACTAGTTGATTATGTCTTGCTTGTTCTCTTGCTTCTTTTATCTCTTCAATTTTATCTTCTACATTTTCTACACACTCATCATATTTATCACTTGAAGTTGTATAGCCTTGTGCGTCTTTTACTTTAATATAAATATTTGTATAAACACTTGAAGCATTTATATTGTCTGGAGAAATATACATATAGTAATTTACTTTTCCTGCTCCTAAACTACTTGTTCCTCTTTCTCTTGATATGTATAATGGGCTTTGCACTGTTCCTACAATTTTTAGTTCTTTCTGTTTTAAATAATCAATTTCTTCTCCATCATCTGTTGTAGACTTTTCTATTTCTAAAGTTATTGTATCTCCAATATGCAAATTATTCGCAGTCAAAAAATCACTTTCTACAAGGCACTCATCTAAATTTTTAATTAGCTCTCCTTCTATCAAAACTGGCTGATTTAAATCTTGTAATGTCATTGTCTTTACAACTGCTTCAATATTTTCTAATTCAATCATCCCATCTTTTTCGAAACTACCTGTAACTTTTTCTACATTTTCTATTTTCGATAATTCATCAATATCTTCTTGTGTTAATCCCAATGTAGATATTACTTGTATATCATATACATTTTGACTATCATAATAATTATCAAGAGTATCTATCATGTCTGGGGAAGTTGCCCTTATTCCTGCAAAAAAGCCTACACCAAGAAATGCCATTAGTAAAATTGAAATAAATCTTTTATATGTATTTTTTATTTCTCTTACACTATCTTTTAATAATGCTGTTTTCATTTATTCAACTCCTTTCTACTATCTAAAAGGATGATAATATTACCACTCGATTTGCTCAATTGGAGTAGGATTTTGATTTAATTTTATCTTTTCAGCTGCACCATTTTTGAAATATATTACTTTATCTGCCATTGGTGCTAAGGCAGAATTATGTGTAATTATTAATACAGTCATTTTTTCTTTTCTACAAGTATCTTGTAATAATTGCAAAATTTGTTTTCCTGTTTTATAATCAAGAGCCCCTGTTGGCTCATCACATAAAAGTAGTTTTGGATTTTTGGCTATTGCTCTTGCAATAGCTACTCTTTGCTGTTCTCCACCAGAAAGTTGAGAAGGAAAGTTATTTCTTCTGTCCTTTAGTCCTACTTTTTCAATTACTTCTTCTGGATCAAGAGAGTTTTTACAAATCTGTGTTGCTAATTCTACATTTTCTATGGCAGTTAAGTTTTGAATTAAATTATAAAATTGAAATACAAATCCAATATCTTCTCTTCTATATTTTATTAGTTCTTTTCCTTTTAATTTTGTTACTTCTTTTCCATCAACTAATACACTTCCAGAAGTTGCTGTGTCCATTCCCCCAAGAATATTTAATGTTGTTGTTTTTCCAGCTCCAGAAGGTCCTACTATAACCACTAATTCTCCTTTTTCAATCTGAAAGCTTGCTTTTGATAATGCATTTATTGTAATTTCTCCCATTTTATACTTTTTATCTACATTCTTAAACTCTATATATGACACAGATTTTCCTCCCCTCATATTAATTATTATATTAAATTATTGTATAATATATTATAAAGTAAGTTTAAAATTATGTCCATGAAAATTTTGTGAATTTTTTAAGAATTTTTGTTTGAATTACCTTTAGAATTATCTTCAATTTTTTTGTATTCTATATATTCAAAATTGCTGTTTTTACTTCTTTCAACCATACATTTATAAACTCTATCACGTAAATCTTGTTTTTGCTCATGAACTGTATGCAAGTTTTTATTTGGAAAAAAAGGTCCATCTATATATGTTGTAATTTTCACTTTGTCATGGTCTCTCTTTTGATATGTGTTTGTCATGCAAAAAACTGGCTTTCCGCAATTGCACAGGATATTTAAATGAAACTGATTTAAATGGTCTAATTTTAGTATAATATGGCCAAATGTGTGCTTCAGGATATATTGTTATAGAATGTCTCTTTTCTATGTGATATTCTATTGCTTCTAGGAAATTTTTCATTGCTTCTTTATTTTCTGGAACAGGTAAAGCTCCAAGCATCTCTACAATAGTTCTCATTCCCTTCATTGAAATGTTCTCAGGGTTCACTATAAAAAAGTTTCTTTTTGGATAAATTGGATTACTTGGTATATGTGTATCTGCAAATTCTTGTGTATGATTTACATATATGAAATATCCTTCTTTATTATATTTTCTTATTTTTTCTTTTCCAATATACTGTATTCTAAATTTTATTTTAGGATATAAAAATTTTAATGGCACAAACAATATGTTTTGAACTACAAAAGCTGCAAAATTCCAAAAAGGATTTTTGTGAAGATATTTATATTTTTCATCAATCCTCATTGGAATTATCTTTGCTGTTGAAAACTCATCATTCAACTCGTCTTTATAATAAAAAACTTTTTTTTCTTTCATTTATACTTCCTTTGCTACTGTTGTATATTCAAGTGGTATTCCGTAAAAATTTTCATATTCTTCCTTCCAAACTTCAAAATTCTTAGATTTCATATTTTCTACATTCTCTCTTACAGATAATTTTGAATCTGGGTAAATAGGTTTATCAATATTTATTGTATATTTTTGAATCGGAAATCCGTCTTCTCCTATTATGTCACTATCTTCCATTGTTATAAATATAGGAATAACTGGTACATTACTTCTTGAAGCTAGTTTAAAAGCACCACTTTTTAATGGCTTTGGTTTTCTATAATTCCACCACATACTCTGTTCTGGGTAAATTAATATAAAATCTCCTCTTTTTAAGATTTTATCTACAGCTTCCATAAATTTAACCATTGTCCTTTTATTTGAACTTAATGGTAATGTATCACAATTTCTGAAGAAAAATCCATATAGTCCTGGAAAATTTGTGTAATTTCCTTCTCTAATTACTTTATATAATTTCTTTTCTTTTTCTTGTCCAGATGTTCTAAATACTTGTTCAATTGCAAAACAGTCAAATGGATTAAAATGGTTACAAGTTATCATTGCACCTGTTTTTACATTTTGCAAATTTTCCATTCCTTTTATTTCTTTAATAATTAATTTATTATTTTTTATTAAATCATTTAGAAACATTTCTCCAATTTTGTTTGCAGCAATAGTTTTTATTTTGCTAGTAGATTTCTTTTTAAGATAATCTACACGATTTGGCTTTAATGGTATTGTTGGTGGATCATCTTCTGGGTCTACATCAAATTTTCCTTCTTTTTCCAATTCTTCTATTTTTTTTAGTACATCTATTCTGTCTTGTGATTTTTCTATAGATGGTTTACTTTCTTTAGGTCTTCTATCGTCTCCAACACAATCAGCTTCTTTTTGAGCACGTTCTATTAATTTGTCGCCAATTTGCATGTCTTTTACTTTTTCTTCTTCAGAATAATTTGCTTTGATTTCTTCAATTTTATCAAGGAATTCTGTTTTACTAGCATATTTCCAGAAATATTCTTCATATTCTATACCATCAAAATGCCATGGTTTTGAGACTAAATTATAGTGTATTATGTGTAATTCTTCATTTCTTGACAATCTTCCTCCAATAGGCATTTTATCCCATGAGCCATCTATTATTTTTACTCTACCTTTACATAGTCTGTTTAAGTAATCTTGATCTTGAGCTACAGTATATTTTACAGTTGATAGTAAATATAAAAACTTTTCTTGAAACTTAAATTTTCTAAGTTCAGCTAAATTCATTAATAGTACACCTGCATTAAAATAGTTTTTAAAGTCTACAACTCCTATTACTTTTTCTACATAATCTTGAAAAGCTTTTACACTTGTTACAGCTTCATCTGTTGTTGCCCCGATTAGATTGTCTCCTAATTCTATATTATATAAATCAGCTATATCTGACAATACTACAATGTCACTATCTAAATATAATGCTTTATCATATTGTGGATATAATTCTGGTATAATTAATCTGAAGTATGTTGTATTTGAATAATAATCACGTGTATATAACTGGTCTTTAATTTTATCTACATAATTAGCTATATTTACAAACTCTATATCTATATTTATTCTTTTATATTTATTTATTTTTTTCTTATTTTCTTCTGATATGTTTGTATATAATACTTTTATTGAATAATAGTTTTCTTTAGATGAATTATCTAATAATGATTGCAATGTTACTGCCAAAAAAGGTATATAATTTTCATCTATTGCAAAAAATATTGGTATTATTTGTTTATTGTTTTTCATTTCTAAGTTTATTCCTTCCTTAAGGTGCAAACTCGGTTGAAAAATGATTAAATTTTGACTTTTCAACCTTAAGCATCCTCTACCTTTACTTTAATACATTATGATTTAATTTTTATAAATTTTGCTCTAAAAGTTTTTATGCATTTAGAGTCTCTTGTTCAAATAATTCTTTTAATTGTAAATATTCCTTTAAGTCATTATCAAATGAATAACATTTTAATATTTCATGTACTTCTTTAACATTCCATTGTTTGAAGTTTTCTGTATGTGGATATGGTAGCCATAATAGTCTTTTACAAAAATGGCAAACCACTGTATCTTCTCTATTGAATTTAGATTGCTCATTGAATTTTCGTGGCAATATTTTTTTCTTTGTTGTAGACCAAAAAATTGCATCTTGATCTGCAAATGGCATCTTACGTGTCCTTATTAGATTTCTTGCTTTTTCTAATAATTTTGTTTCTTCAATCTTTTTCATATTTAATAATAGCATTCCTGCATTTATATAGTCTGGTCTTATAAACCAACTTCCATATTTTTCTTTTACTGCAGCATATTCATAATCTGTAATATCTATATTATATAATTTTGAAATGTCATCTCCTATCATCATATCTATATCTAAATATAATAATTTATCTGGCATTCCTGGAACTTCATCAGCTAATAGCCTCAAAAGTGTATAAGGCGTACAATATGCACTTTCGTTTTTACATTTCATAAATTCTTTTTCATAAAGTTGTGTTACATTAACTTTTATTACTTGATTATCCTCTTTTTTTGATTTTACTACTTTATTTAAAAACTCTATTTGTTCATCTGTTATACTCACATATTCTGGCTTTAGCCTTGATAAATCCATAGTAAATATGTAACATTTTATCGTTTCTTGTGTTCTATTTGCCATTGATATTAGTTGCGTTAAGGCTCCATCGAAAACTTTTTTGTTCCCACATAATAATAAATTTATCATTTTTTTCCCCTTTACTTGCTATATACAAAATAAATATATAATTAGTGTCTTTTTTCAACTATAGTATACTTATTTTTTACCTTTTTGTCAAATTTAATATGTTAAAATAAAAAAAATTAAGAATTTTTGGTCGCAAAGAGTACCCCGAATCTTCGGGGCACTCCTGTGAGTTACTTATCTATTATAGCCGAAGCATCAGTTATAACTATAGCAGACTCTCTTCGTGAATTTGGGTAATTTTTTATTGTGTTTATCGTTCTTTTCTTTCTTATGGATTTTTGTTTTTTTCTTATCCTCTTCTTCCTTTTTATTGGATTTGAGGAAGATGATTTTGGAGCCCATTTGCTTAATATAACCATACGGAGATATTCTAAATGTATGTTCTCCAAGTATTTCTACGCGTTTTGCATTAATTACCTCTTTTTGAACTCTTTCAGCAAACTTTTCTTTTACTTCCTTTTGACCATGATTAATTAAAACCAAGATTAAATGTTTGAATCTTTTCAGAAATTCAATGATTTCATCAGCTTTTGCGTGACTAGAGCACTCTTTAGTAGTTTCTACTTGTGCTCTCATAACAAGCTTTTTACCATTGATTGTAACAAAACCATTAACAGGATTTTGCAACCTATAGCCTAATGTTTTTGGAGAAGTATACCCAGGAATATAGATTAACACATCTCTTCTTTCAACAAAGCTTTCCAAGTAGATTTTTGCCGGACCATGATCCAACATTCCTGATGTACACAGAATAATCTGCTGTTCTTTGCTTTGCAATACTGCTTCTCTGTTTTCTTGATTTACATATCCAAAGTTCTCTGGTATGAAATCAGCTTTATTAAACTTAAGCAGCATTTCAGAAGATCTATACAATCTCGTATATTCTTGTGCAAGCCTTCCGTCTAGCCATATAGGAATTTTTGTACTAAGCCTTCTAAAGTACTGCATACTTTTAAGAAGATACAATACCTCTTGAGCTCTTCCCTGTGCGAAAACAGAGATTAATATTGTTTTTCCTTCCTTTATAGCTTTTTCTATATCATCCTCCATATGATATATAACTTCAGTTGTGTCCATATATCCATATGTGGACTCAGTTACAACGACCATAGGCAACTTGTATACCCAACTGGGCATATCTGTTACTTCAAACAGTTGATTTTCGGGTTTATAATCTCCCGTAAAAAGGAGATTAATGTCTTCTTCTCCCGGAAAACTGATTTGCAACAATATCATACTTGCCCCATACAAATGGCCGTTCATATAGAATGTTGCTTTGATATTTCTATCAAGATATTCTACTTCACCAAATTTGCAAGGTGTAATTCTGGAAATTGTTTCTTCCAAATCAGTTTCGTCATAGAGAGGCTTCCGACTATCCCTTTGTGCATTTTCATGCTCTATTTTGTAAGAGTCTTTCAATGCAAAAGGCATTAGTTGGGCAGTTTCCTGCGTGCAAAATATTTTCCCTTTATATCCTCCTTTAATCAAGTAAGGCAAACGCCCCATATGATCTGCATGATTGTGTGTGATTAGTACAAATTGAATTTTGTCGCATTCAAAGGGAAGTTTCTCTGCATTAAGTTCATTATAGAGCTCCTCCTGATATGAACCAAAGTCTACAGCAAAGTTTGTTATCCTGGCATCAGGATAATGAACTGTTACCAGATGACACGAGCCTGTGACTTCAGGGTTAAGCGAAGTTATCTCATAGAAAAACCGCTCTTTCTTTCCCATAAAAAAATTCACTCCTTTGTTTTACCAAAAAATATTCATTCTCGGGTAAATTTCTTTTGGTATGCCATTATTATATATTATTTTTTAACATAAATCAACAAAATCAAAGTTTTTTTTACATTTTTACAATATGACTAATTATAATTTAGTATGATATAAACTGAAACAATTCGAAATGTTGATATATTAATATTTCAGATTTTAATTTATAAGTTATAAATTTTAAGTATTAATAACTCTTAAAGCAATCCACTAGTTGGAATATATGTATTACTTGGATGTGGTACAAAATTATCCTCTGGTTCATCTGTTTCTTGCATTTCAGTTACATTTATTATAGGGATTTCTTCATTATGATATTTTCCTCTTTCAATTGTACCAGTTAATTCAACCCATGTTCCATTTTCAAAATTTTGAGCATTCTTATATTGACTTAAAAAGCCTATAACTACTGATTGAGTTTTATTTTCATTTAACAGCATATCTCTTGCAAGCACAAACTGTTCATCTGTAAAATCTAATACCCTATATACATAGCCAGTAAATTTTATTTTTAAACCTAAATATGAATTTAAATCTTCATGAACAGCTTGTAATATATTAGCATAATTATCTGCCTCAATTTCGGTAATTTCTTTTGCTTTTACTTCGTCATTTACAATAAATTTTCCTTTAGTAAAAAATATTCTATATACACTAATCAAAAATACTCCTAACATAAATAAAGATAATATTACTATTATTATTTTTAAAGTCTTTCCACCATTTATTTTAAAATTATATATAAACATAAAAACCCTCCACTTTATAATTAAAGAAATTTGCATTTTATTTTAAAATAAATATGCAACTTTTACTTAAGTGTATGAGTTTTAATACTAGATTATTACTTCATTATTATTAAATTATTAATTTCACTTTATTATTGATTAGAACTTTTATTTTATTAAAAAATATTGTTTTTACCTAGGAATTGAATTATAGATTCCTTGGTCAATTACACTTGCAAATATGCTTTTTAAAACTATCAGAACTATGGGACCAATAAGCATTCCCATTACACCTATTAGCTTAAAACCTGTATACATTGCAATTAGCGTAAAAATTGGATGTATTCCTATTTTTCCACTAACAATTTTGGGCTCTAAAAATTGCCTTACAAAAGACATAATTATCCATAATATAATAATAGCAATTCCGAGTTGTAAATCTCCATTTAGTGCAGAAATAATTGCCCATGGTACCATAACAGAACCAGATCCTAGAATTGGCAATGCATCTACAAACCCTATTGCTAGTGCAATTAGTAATGGATATTTTATATTCATCCCTATAAATTTAAAAATGTAAAGACCTATTACTGATATTACAAATGATACAAAAATAAGTATGACTTCCGCCTTTAAGTACCCACCTAAACTTTTAGTTATTTCTCTTACATGTCCGCCTATTTTTTGAACCAATTTATGTGGCATATGATGTTCCATTAAATCTAATATATAAATTTTATCTGTACATATAAAATATAAAGATAATATTGTTATTACCACATATATAGCAATTGTTGGTATAGATGTAATTACATTAATTAGTTTAGTCAAAAATTCTGTTAACCAACTTGAAATTTTTAAAAGAATTTCTTTTGAAGAATTTTGAGCTATATTCAGTAAATCACTTGAAATACTAATTCTTTGAAAATCCATTTTACCTATAGTTTCTTGTATTTGTGTATATGCTTTGTCTATGTACAAATTTAACATTTGTAAAAGATTTGTTGATTCTGAAATTAATGAAACTATTCCCCAAACTACTGCTCCTATAATAATTGAAAAAACTACAACAAATATTATTATAGAACTCAATCTTCTACTCATTTTTGTTTTTTTCATTAAATATTTTATTGCTGGTTCTATAATTAATGAAATTGCAAATGCTATTAAAAATGGTATATAAAATATTGATAATTTTATTCCAACATATATTCCAATTATTATTAAGGCAATATTTAAAATCCTTCTAATTATTTTTGAAATATAATTTATATCTTCTGACATTTTTCCTCTTTTCTATGTATAGCAGCATTACTGCTGCTTGAAGTAAAAATATTTTTACTCTATTTTTTCATTGTTATTAGTTTTAGTAGCTATTTTTTGCTTGTCCACCACATTCACATATATTTTCAACAGTAGTACAGAAATTATCTTCTCCGGTTTCTTCATTATAATGTGCTAAATCTCCAAGAGTTAACATTCCTATTACCTTATTGTTATCAACTACAGGAATTCTCCTTATTTGATTTGTTGCCATTTTATTTTCTGCTATAGATATATCATCATTTAGTTCACAAGTACATACATTAGATGTCATTATATCACTTGCTTTTGTAGTTTTTACGTCTTTATCACATGCTATACTACGAAGTATTATATCTCTATCTGTTATTATTCCTACTATAGAATTTTGGTTATCACATACTGGCACACAACCTATATGATTTTTTTCCATAATTTTTGCTATTTCATATATTTTTGTTTCTGGTTTTACACAACAAACATCTCCACACATACAATCTTTAACTTTCATATTTAATCTCATTCCTTCCTAAAGGCACAAAACCTGGTTGGAAAAGAATTAAATTTTGGCAATGTTGAGCTTGTTAAGGCTTTGCCTGTTACAGCATAAGTATGCAGTAGCAACCGCGTTTTAAATGAAATTTGACGCAGCCAAAATTGTAATTATTTTTCAACCTTATACTCCTTTTCTTCTATTGAACAAATCCAAATTTATAATATTTGAATTCATTCTATATATATTTTAGTCAAAATATAAAAGATTATTCTTATTTTATTTGAAAAATTTTTAAATTTTTTGTGAACAATGAAGATGAATTTTAGGTGAACTTTAAGGAACTTTCCAAAAGTTCAATAAACCAGGACACCCCTCACAAGTATACACTTGCAAGGGGTGCCCTGGTTATTTGGAGTTATTCTTTTTACTTAATGCTCTCTTTCTTAAGTTTTACTTTGAGCATATCAGAATTGCTCTCAACAACCTCGAAATGATCCATGATGTGCTCATGAATCATTTCCTGAGAAACACCATATGTTGCGCCATCATAGTAGCTAGCCTTCAATTCCGTCTGGAACATCCGGCTAATGTCAGCATCTGCCGAACCTTTCTTGATTGCGTTCACAACTGCAAACACAAGATAATAGGCGAGTTGCTGTTCCCATTCGTAGTGACCGAGCCCCATGAAGAGGCTAGTCATGCCATTAACAGTAATCTTGTCAAGGCATTCTTCCACATTTGTCAAAATAACCGTTTTGAACGGCTTTTCGACCACATGGATGTTGTCACTTACCAAGTGGAAATTTTCCAACCCGTAGTCGTGAGTCTCAGACATAGTCTTAGTCATTGTGCTTATCCTCCGTTTTACAAAAAAAAACACATAGGCTACCTGCCTATGTGCTATATTATATATCAATTAACATAAAAAGTCAATATTTATTCTGAATTTTTAATTATCAATGTGGCAACATTTTATATAATTTTTGTCACATTTTGTAATTTTTTGGAATATAATTTTAATTTTCTCCTGGTTCAAAACCTTTTCTTTCAATCGCATTAGGTTGTGTCTTGCCTTCTCTATATTCTCTTTCTTTTTCTATTATAAGATTTACTATTTGTTCAGGAGTTAAATTAGTGGTATCTATTATCAAGTCATAGTTATTAGGGTTAGTTAAATCTACTCCATATCTTGCTTTATATCTTTCTATTTCCCCAAGTTTTCTTTCCTTTGTTGCTTTTATTGCATCTTCCACACTAGCATAAGAGTCTTCTTGTCCTCTTGTTTGATCATTAAATGCTCTTTGACCAGCTACATTCTCATCAATTATTGTTCTTACTGCAAAAGAATTTGGAATTCTTTGCCAAGCTAGTCTTGCATCAATAATATATACAATATCTGGTGTTGACTTACTACTAATTTTCTTTCCATATTGTTCTGTATAATTATCAACTATAGTATCAAAATCTCTTCTAATTATTTTTGAATATTCAGGGTCATTTTGTGCTTGTGCTAAAGTAGGATTTTTTATAATTTTTTTCTTTTCTGGATGTTCTTCTAAAAATCTCATATAGCCATTCATAACAATAGGTCTATAATCTTTTCCGACAGATTTTATTTTTACTGTATATCCCATTTTCTCATATTGTGATTTTAGTCCTTTTACTGCTGTGGATTTTCCACTTGCTGGATCTCCTGATATTGTAATTATTTTATTTTTTATCTCATTCATATTACTTCTCCTTTATCAGAAAAATTATGTACACTAATATTTTACCATATTTTCCCTGATATTGCAAGAGTATTTGTAAACTTTTTATGTAATCAAATAATTTTATTTAAATTATATAATTATTCTTCTATACTTACTCCTTCTTGCTTTCCATTTAAACTTTGTGGATTATCTAAATCTCTTACATTTTCTATTAAATCTTTTATAATTTTTTTTGAAATTGGATTTGTGATTTTTCTTGGTCCATCTTTATATTTGTCTAACAAAGCAACTGGTTCCTCTTCTTCTCTGCTAATAGGAACTGAAACTGTTATTCCTTCTGCTAAATCTAAATTTGTTTTTTTTGCACATACTAATGCTCTTTGTATTGCACCTTCTAAATCGCAATATTCTTTCTTTCTGTATGATTTTGAGTTTAAATATTCTATATATTCATTTCCAGAAGAGTGTAATAAATCAATTGCATGCTTATATAATTTGTGACCAGCATAGTTAAATGGTGAAATAATGTCAAAATCAGTAATGTTAAACCTGTCTATATCTTTTTTATCTCCTATGCTTACTCTATAATAATTTCTCCAATTATATTGCACAGCACCAGAAATAATAGATTTTATATTTAAATTTAAAAGTTGTTGGCGAATTTCATTCAAAGTCATGCCTGTACCTATGTTATCATCTAACAATAACAATGTTTTTCCTTTTTCTAATGGTCTACTGCTTGACATTAAAGAGATTATATCATCTGATTCTACAACTCTACTTTCTGTTATATATTTACTTTTTAGGATATTAGTATAATCATATCCATACATAGCTTTGAAAAATGGACCTATGTATATGCTTCCATATCCTGGTGTAATGACTTCTAAATCTTTAATATCTTTTTTCATTTTTAATGCTTTCGTAAAAAAATATAACATTGCTTTGTTATCCATTTCAATTGACCTTTTGGCTGAGTTTTCCTCTCCTACAGGAAGTATTTTTCTAGGATCTATTTCTATTAAGCCTTTTCCTTGTAAAATTACTAAAATATTTCTCACATCTTCCATTAAGCACTCTTCAGCTTGTTGCAATTGAATTCTGTTTTTTTCACTTTTTTTACTCATAATATATTCTTCGAATTTTTTGAAATATACTTTTCCTGAGCAATTTAGCATATTCTCTAAAATCACAAAATTTCTTTTGGTTAGTTCTCTTGTGAGTTTTGTTTTTAATTCTTCTCTTTCTATTGCTAATTCTGTCATATTTTTTACATTATAATATTCCTTTGAACGTGATAAATATGTTATTATTTTTCCATCTTTCCTTACTGATGTTACATACTTTTCTATTCCATCTACATCATTTAAAGTTATAAGTCCAATTATATCAAAATCAGTAAGACTTAATTTTTCTCCCATATTAGATTTCCTCTTTCTTTAAAAAATCTTTTAAACAGTTTAATTGTTTTTCAAATTCATATCTTGTAAATACTGTTTCATTTTTTTCTTTTGCTCCCATTGTGTGTATTATAGGTCTTTCACATGTTTTTAATATATTTCTGTATAATGGATTTTGAATAGCTGAAATATATAGCTCATCTACTATATCATCATATTCTTTACTATATCTATCAATTTCTTCTCCTTGCCAATAAACAATTCCTGTTTGTTTCCAATCATATCCACTACAAACTTTTACATAATTAGAATTTAAACTATGATATGAAAATACTAGATTTTGCATTTCTATGTCTTTAAATTTTATTCCCTGAAAAAATGATTCTATACTATTTAACTTCTTTCCTCTGAATTCAAACTCATATTGAAATAAATTTGAAAGTACTTTTGCATATGGACCTTTTCTCTTATATCCTACATTTATCCATTTTTCACAATCTCCTACTTCATTTCCTTCTTCATCTATTAATGGTTCTCCATCATAATATTCTTTTCCGTCAATTATTTCAATTTCTTTTAATGTGTACTGATATGTTGATTTAAATTTTTTAAATTCTTCTAATTCTTTTTCAATTTTTTGATTCATTTTTTCTTTCCTTTCTTAAGGCTCATTTCTGGTTGGAAAAAAATTAAATTTTGACATAGCTAAAATTGTTACGACTTTTTCAACCTTATCTCCTTATAAAATAATAATATAAATATTTTAACACTATTTAAGGTGATTTTCAATACTTTTGCTACAAGAAAATAGCATAAAGGATAATGGGAGCTGCTAGCTCCCATTATTCTTACCAAGCATCATTTAACACTCTTGCAAGTGCCATAATGGTGCCATCCTCGATTAGGTCTTTTCGATTTTTCTCCCCCAGAGTCAGTATACTGACCCCACCACCATCTCCGAAGAGCCGTTTAAAGACTTTGGAAATGCTAGTCATTCTTACTTCTTCAACGTACTTAGTTGGGACTTGGAAAGCTTGGCTTAAGCCAATTCCAATTTTTCCATCTTTTCGTTCTACTTGCACTACCTGCAAGTTAAACCAATTGCCATACTGAAAAATCATTCCTCCTTCGCAAGCGACTAAGTAGTCATACTCTGCATTGTCTACATTTTTTAGTTCTTTTATTCTATTCTTAGCGCCCTCATAAACTTCTTCATTTAGTGGCTGAGATGGGACTCCAGACTCAACCTCAAATGAAAGTATTTTGACATTCTCAAAGTACCGTTGGAATGCCTTTTTTATGGCAATGATTTTTTGGGGATTACCTGTTGCCACTTTGACAATAGTCATATGAAGCTCCTTTCTCTTCAACAACTAGTTACCTAACATTTCTATTATATCATATTTATGTTAATTGTTCAACTTAAAAATATTTTTTAAGAATGTTTTACTATATTTAAATTTGCTCGATTTAAATCATTGGTGGTCTCATAGGAGGGCGAGGTGGTATTGGATGTGGAGGTCTTCCTCCTGGAAATCCTTGTCTTCTTAATAATTCTCTTAATAGTAAAATACGAATTAAATCCCTCAAAGTAGAATTTCTTATAACCCTTTGTCTAT
Organism: uncultured Clostridia bacterium; assembly: GCA_944393735.1. Classification (GTDB taxonomy): domain Bacteria; phylum Bacillota; class Clostridia; order TANB77; family CAG-508; genus CAG-269. The sequence goes on along the minus strand of CALYBE010000010.1, from coordinate 1,601 downwards.
CTTCTCTTTCTTCTGATTTTGCATTTGTAGAATTTGAAGTTTTGGCTTCTTTAGAGGTAGATGATACTCCTCCTCTAGTTTCTGCCATTTCATTGTCTTCTACTGCAAAATAGATTTCTTCTGTCATATTATCAATTAGTTCTTTTGTTAATGGCTTTGAATTTTGTGTACATGCTTTTTGCACCATTGGGTATATGATTCTATATATATCAGGATAACATTTTTCTAATTCCTCATCTGACATATTTGTATTTACTGCCATATTTGGAAAACCTGCCATTTCAAAATTATTTTGCATTGTGTTCATCGAATACATATTAGGCATTTCAGCTATATTAGAAGCCATCATAGAATTAGACATATCAAAATTTCCATAATTCATTTCATATGTATCTCGATAATTTGTAGGTCTATATCCTAATACACTTCTCATATATTCTTCATATATTGAGTCATTCATTTTATCACATTCCTTTCTTAAAGTAATAAATACTTCTAAAATTCATAATACATTATATGTATTTTTCAAAATATAGTTACATTAGATAAAACTTTAAGCCATAAAACCTTTTATTTTTTCAAAAAACATGATAAAATTAGAAAAAAGCCGATTTATTTATTTTTTAGGCAAGAAAGGATATTATTATGAAAAAAGAATTAATTTTAATACTTGATTTTGGTGGACAGTATAATCAATTAATAGCTCGTAGAGTTAGAGAATGTAATGTTTATTCAGAAGTTGTTCCTTTTGACATTTCATTAGAAAAAATAAAAGAAAAAAATCCAAAAGGAATTATTTTTACAGGTGGACCAGCTAGTGTATATGGAGAAGATTCTCCAAAATGTGATAAAAGAATTTTTGAACTTGGTATTCCTATTTTAGGTATTTGTTATGGTATGCAACTTATGTCATATACTCTTGGAGGAAAAGTTGCTAATGCTAATACAAGAGAATATGGAGAAACTGATGTAAATATAGATAATACTTCAAGTTTATTTCAAGGATTTGGAGATAAAAATATCTTTTTAATGAGTCACACAGACTATGTTGTAAAAGTACCAGAAGGGTTTAAAAGAATTGCATATACTCCTGTTTGTCCAAATGCAGCAATGGAAAACCCAAATAAGAAATTATATGGAATCCAATTCCATCCAGAAGTAAACAATTCTGTTAATGGAACACAGGTAATTAAAAATTTCTTATATAATGTTTGCAATTGTTCTGGTGATTGGGTTATATCATCATTTGTTGAAGACTCAATAAAAGCATTAAAGGAAAAAATTGGAGATAAAAAAGCTTTATGTGCTCTTTCAGGAGGTGTTGATTCTTCAGTTGCTGCTGTCCTTTTAAGTAAAGCTATTGGAAAAAATTTAACATGTATTTTTGTTGACCATGGTTTACTTAGAAAAAATGAAGGAGACGAAGTCGAAAAAATATTTACTGAAAATTATGATTTAAACTTTATCAGAGTAAATGCTAAAGATAGATTTTTAGAAAAACTTGTTGGTGTTACAGACCCAGAAAGAAAAAGAAAAATTATTGGAGAGGAATTTATTAGAGTTTTTGAAGCAGAAGCAAAGAAAATTGGAAGTGTTGACTT
>CALYBE010000009.1 GCA_944393735.1 uncultured Clostridia bacterium | reverse complement strand
ATTTTAAAAAGAAAAATTAAAGATGTTCAATTATTAGACTTAATGAAAAAAATAATCTATTCAACAAAAGAAAAAAAAAGGATTACCAATTGGAAATTATACATCACAAACGTTGGCAAATATATATTTAAAGGTAAAAAAGTATCATCAAAATATGTATTAGTAGTTTTATAAATGAAAATATGTATTTTGAGCTTTATAAAAGGATAGTTAATAGATGAATGTATGTTTTTTTATTGGAGAAGTACTAGAAATAGGAAAATTTAAATTTATAGTAAATCCAAAAATACATTTTAAATCAGAAATAACTATGAAGATAAAATTAATAGATGGCAATATTATTAGTGTTATAGCTTATAATGAAGTTGCAGATTATATATTAAGAAACAATTTTTTTAAAAGCAAAGTTTTTATGCAAGGAAATTTAAGAAGTAGCACAAAGAAAATTTATATAAATATTTATCACATAGTTAAAGTATAAAAAAATGTACATAAAAGAAAACTATACTAAAAGTAAAGTGAAAAACACAAATAAACATTTTGAATACAATCAAATTAGAACAAAAAATGATAGTAAATAAAAAAATAAATTCTATTTAAAAAAGTAATTTCTACTTACTAAAAAAAGCTATTAAAAGCAAAGTAATGGTAAATAGAGATTGTTTTTTTGTTTATAGAAAATAGACTTTTCATATATTAAAAATATTTTCTCCTCTAGCATATAAATAAAGTAACATAACATAAAAACTAAAAGCAAAACAGCTATTGCAAAAAAAGCAAAAATATTGTATCATAATAGAGTGGGTAAGAGAAAATTAATTTATAAGAATAAACATAAAAATCAAAAAAGATAGGAGGTGCGGAAATTGTTTAACATAGAAGAACAGCTAAAAATGTTACCAAATAAACCAGGAGTATATATAATGCATGATGCTGATGACAAAATAATATATGTAGGAAAAGCAATAAACCTAAAAAACAGAGTAAGGTCATATTTTAGAAAAACAGACAAAACAGAAAGAATAAAAAAAATGGTATCATTAATAGACCATTTTGAATATATAGTAGTAGATAATGAAGCAGAAGCATTAATATTAGAATGTAATTTAATAAAGAAAAACAGACCAAAATTCAATGTATTATTAAAAGACGACAAAACATATCCATATATAAAAATAGATGTAAAATCAGATTATCCAAATGTAGTTATTACAAGAAAAATAATAAATGATGGCTCAAAATATTTTGGCCCATACGCAAATCCAGGTGCTGCAAAAGAAATGTTAGATTTTATAAAAGAAAAATATAAAATAAGACAATGCAGAAATTTCAGGTCTGAAACAAGAGCATGTTTAAATTATCACATAAATAGATGTTTAGGACCATGTATGGGTTATGTATCAAAAGAAGAATATAGAAAACAAATAAATGAAATAATAGATATTCTAGATGGAAAAATAGATAAAGTTTTAAAAGAATTAGAAAAGCAAATGCTAGAATCAGCTAACAAAATGGACTTTGAAAAAGCGGCATATATAAGAGAAAAAATGCTTGCTATACAAAGAGTCAATGAAAAACAAAAAGTATCTAACATTACAGAAAACAATATAGATGTTATAGGAATTGCAAAATCAGAAATAGAAGTTTGTGTAGAAATTTTCTTTGTACGTGGAAGTAAAATGATAGGAAGAGAACATTACTTTTTCCCAGACTTGAAAGAAATGGACGATAAAGAAATAATATCAGGCTTTATAAAACAATATTATATGGATAATGAAAATCTACCAAATAAAATAATGGTAAGGGAAGAATTAGAAGACAAAAATGCAATTGAACAATGGTTAAGTCAAAAAGCAGGAAGAAAAGTAGAATTAAAAGCACCTAAAAAAGGAGAAAAACTACGTTTTGTTGAAATGGCAGATAATAATGCGAAAATTACTCTTGAAAATAAAGAAAGAGATAGAAGCGAAATTCTAGTAGAATTAAAAGAAGTTCTAGGATTAGATAAATTACCAAGAAAAATTGAAACTTATGATATTTCAAATATTTCAGGAGAATATATAGTTGCTGGAATGTGTGTAATGATTGATGGAGTTATAAAAAGAAATATGTCAAGAAGATTCAAAATAAAAACAGTTTTTGGACAAGATGACCCAAGATGTACGGAAGAGGTAGTAACTCGTAGATTAAAACATTCAATAGATAATACTAATTCTAGTGGTTTTGGAAGACTTCCAGATGTAATTTTTGCAGATGGAGGAATAACACAAATAAGAGCAATAAAAACAGCAATTGCAAAATATGAATTAAACATACCAGTTTTTGGAATGGTAAAAAACGATAAACACCAAACCAGAGCTTTAATTGATGAAAATAGAAAAGAATTTGAAATATCAGAAAATTTAATGAACGTAATTACTAAATTCCAAGATGAAGTACACGATACAGCAATTTCTTATCATAGAAAACTTAGAGATGAAGCTATTACAAAATCAGACCTAGATAATATTAAGGGAATAGGAAAAGTAAAAAAATTAGCTTTATTAAAACAGTTTGGAAGTGTTGAAAAAATTCGTTCTGCAAGTGTTGAAGAGCTTTCTAAAGTAAATGGAATAAATACAGATTTGGCTAAAAAAATATTAGAAGAGTTAAATTGAAATTTGGCACAGGAAAAATTAGAAGAGTAGAATTAAGACTCGACCAAAAGAAAAGATAAGAAAAATTAAATTAAGAAAAATGTAATTTAATGCGACGAAAAGAAAAAGTTTTAAGAATATTATAAAAAATCTCACATATATTTAAAGTATGAGCTAGTAAAGCTTTTCATATAGTTAAGCAAAATTGTACAAGCTTTACAAAATATATTAGAGGAGGTTTGTTTATGAAATTTTTTAAAAAACACAAAATACTTTCGTTTGCAATAGTTTCTTTTTTGGTTTTAACAGGAGCTAATTTTTTTATGATTTATGAATTATTAACTTTAGGAATTAAAGTTTTAAGTATGTAAATAAAATATATAAAAAATTTGATGAAACAAATTCTTACATAAATAAGTTTTTAACTTTAAGATTGTAAAAAATTGGAAGGGAAGGAAAATGTTAGATTAATGTCTAACAAAATGGAAAAATGGATATAGCAAATAATTGGAAAGATTATAAAATATTAGATATGGCAGATGGACAAAAATTAGAGAGATGGGGAAATGTAATATTATCAAGACCAGATCCACAAATAATTTGGAAAGAAAAAAGCTTTCCAAACAAATGGAAAGAAGCAAATGCAATATATCATAGAAGTAAAACAGGTGGTGGCTCATGGGAATATAATAAAAAGATGCCAGAACAATGGCAAATAAAATATAAAGAACTTACATTTAATATAAAACCCATGGGATTTAAACATACTGGATTATTTCCAGAACAAGCTGTTAACTGGGATTGGATGATGAATAAAATAAGAAATTCAGGAAGAGAAATAAAAGTATTAAATCTATTTGCATATACAGGAGGAGCAACAGTTGCATGTGCTTCAGCAGGAGCTTCAGTTTGTCATGTAGACAGTTCAAAAGGAATGGTAACATGGGCAAAAGAAAATATTATTTCATCAGGATTAGAAAATAGACCAGTAAGATATATAATAGATGATGTAGTGAAATTTGTTAATAGAGAAATTCGTAGAGGTAATAAATATGATGCTATAATAATGGATCCTCCTTCATATGGAAGAGGTGCAAATGGAGAAGTATGGCAGTTTGAAAATAATATTTATGATTTAGTAGAACTATGTACAAAAGTAATGTCAGAAAATCCACTATTTTTCTTGATAAATTCTTATACAACAGGGATTTCAAGTAAAGTGCTTGAAAATATTTTGAATTTAACTATTTCAAAACATTATAAAGGAAATGTATCATCAGGAGAAGTTGGTCTTCCAATGGAAAATTCAAAACTTGTGCTTCCATGTGGAATTTATGGAAGATGGGAAAAATAGATTATAAAATTGAAAGAGGTGGGCATGTGCCCACCTCTTCCTTTGAAGGTTTGAGTTCAATTCCATAACCGGAATTCGAATTATGATACTATTATGACAATTGTGCTTGAATTGCCATAAATCTTTTTTGACAATCCACTAAGTTCTGGTTGCTCTCAGTGTAATTACTCATGCAACCAGTCAACTTCGAACGGGTTTCATCGAGGACTGCCTGACTTTCAAGCAGTTTTGCTTGAACCTCAGCAAATTCCTTCTTATATCTATCCAATTGTGCTTGTGCTTCGTTAAAAGCACTTTGAGCTTTATGGAGCTCCAGTGCGCCTTCACCGAAACTTTCCATTGCCAGAACCATTTCGTCCTGGTTTTCAAAGAGACTAATTATTAACTCTTCTTTGTCGCAGATTTCGTTTAAATCGATACCTGCGCTTCGAAGAGCTTTTAGTGTTTCCTTATCATAGGAACCACTAAAATAGGTTTCAATTAACTCTCGGTTTTGAGTGTAATTCCTTACATTCGTTGAAATCTCTAAGTTTTCAGTTTCGGTTAGAGGAGATGTTAAAGCTAAAGCTTCCTCTTCGATACTTGTCTCTTCTGCTTCTGGCATTTGAGCTTGCTTGTCATCAGAAAGCGTAATACCTTCATTCTGAAGCATTTCGGCAAGCCCAGCAAAGGGCATAGAGCCAAGATTAGGCTCGGCCATAAGAAGCTTATCCTCCTCATGGACTTTGCTCATGGATTCAAGCAAGTCCGCGATTTGCCTTGAATAAGGCTCCAACAAGGCCGCAAACATCTTGTTGTGCCCCATATTACGCAGTCCATTGAACTGCTCATTGGCCTTTTCAGACCGCATCAGTTTGATGCAGTAGTCAGCCTGAGGCTTGGTTTTACTGACCCTCTCGCAAAATTCTGCTGCTCTGAAAAACAGCACAGGATTATTGGACATGCACTTTTTGAGTGCATTCAATTTTTCAATGTAACGTTCGTCGTTGCATTGAAACTGAAGAAATGTGGGATGCATCTTTTGGTACTGGTACCGAAGCTCATTTGCCAAAGTGGCAATTTTTGATCCATCGACGATATTTTTTCCGTCGTTGCTCTGAGGTTCTTCGTCCTCTAATAGCAAAATATCTGCATCGATTCCTTCAGGCTTGAACTCAGAATTCTTAGTAAGTCCAATAATGTTGAGTGAAGACTCATTTTCTTCATCAGTTCCATAAAGGAGCTTAATGAGGATTTGAGTAGCTTCATAAAAAGATTTCTCCCCAAATTTCAGGAAGATTTCTGTAAACCTCTCCTTTCTTTCGGCATTGTCATTCAGACCGAAAGCATTAATAAAACTGGTCCGAAACTTGATGTTGTGGATGTTCGAACAGTTCATTGCATCAATCATAGCAACTAACCTCCAAAATTTCCGCAATGTTGTATAAACGTACAAAATTATTATACCATAAAGCTAAAATTATGTCAATCAATTCCAATGCTTTGTTTAGTTTTGCTTATAGGTTTACAAGGGTATTGACTTTTTTCCAAATAAAGTATATACTTAAATGCGGAAAAAAGAATATAATAAAACGAGGTTAGAAATGAAATTAAAAAAATTAGCAGTAACTATACTAATGATAACAATTTTATTGCTATTAAGTAATAGAGCACAAGCAACAACAGGAAAAATTAATGCAGAAACAGTAAATATAAGAAAAGATCCAAGCACAGATGCAACCATACTAGATCAATTAGACAAAAATGATGAAGTAGAAATATTAGAAGAAGAAGATGGTTGGTATAAAGTAAATGCGACAATAGATGAAAAAAATTTAACTGGATATATAAGCAAAAGTCTAGTGGATATAAAAGATGATACAACAATTACAGAAGAACCAGAAAATGAAACAACTCAAAATAATGCATCTACTGAAAATAACGAAACAGATGGAGCAAATACACTAGTAGAAACAACATCAACAGAAGCAACAGATAATAATCAAACTCAAAGTGAGCAAGGATCAATAGACAATGAAATAACAACAACAGAAAATACTGAAAAAATAGCTGAAAACCAAGAATATACTTTATTACAAGAAATAAATTTAAGAATATTACCACTAATATATTCAAAAGAAAGAGTAAATATAGCAAGTGGTAATGTTACAGTAACAGAAATAATAAATGACTGGTGTAAAATAGAAAATGATACACAAACAGGTTGGATAAGAAAAATTCAACTAGAAAAAGCAATAGAACCACAAGATAACAGTACTTCGTCAGAAACTCAAAATAGCAATACACCAGATGAACAAGAAAATGGGCAAGAAGATGAGCAAACACCAGAAGAAAATGGAACAGATGGGACAACAAATTCATCATCGAATACATCTTCTAGCACATCAGAACAAGCACCAGAAGTAACACAATTAAATAAAACAGGTTATGTAAGTGCAAGTGGGCTAAGAGTAAGAAAAGAACCAACAATATCAAGTGAAGAATTAGATATTTTAACACTAAATGATAAAGTTACAATAATAGGAGAAGTAGATGGTTGGTATCAAATAGAATATAATGATGAAGTTGGATATGTATCTGCAAAATATGTATCTGATACGAGAGTTTCAGATACTACATCAAGAGGTGGAGTAGATAGAACAAGTCAAACAAAACAAGAAAATACAAGTTCTACAGTTTCAAATGAAAGTCAAAACACTATTTCAAATGAAGCACAAAATACTGCATCAGAAGAAACAGATTCAAATTCTACAACTGGAACAACAGGAGAAGCCATTGTAGCATATGCAAAACAATATTTAGGATATAAATATGTATCAGGAGGCTCATCACCATCAAAAGGTTTTGACTGTTCAGGATTTACAACATATGTATTTTCACATTTTGGAATATCATTATCTAGAACATCATCAGGCCAATCGAAAAATGGAGTAGCAGTAGAAAGAAGTAATTTAAGCCTAGGAGACATTGTAATATTTAAAAACTCAAGTAAAAATGCAATAGGTCATGTAGGAATATATATTGGAGATGGGAATTTTATACATTCAGGAAACTCTAAAACTGGAGTTATAATTACAGCATTATCGTCAAGTTATTATAAAACAAGATATGTAGGAGCAAGGAGAGTAATTTAATTGAATAGACCAATTTTAGTAATAGTAATTGGTTATATAATAGGTATAATTTGGGGGCTATACTTTAAAACAAGTATACTCCTTTTATTTATACTTTTATTAGTAATTTATCAGTTGCTTAAATTAATTTTAAAATATATATATTTATTTAATTCTCATGAAAAAATTTTTCAAAATTCAAATAAGAAACAATTTAAACTTTTTTCACCGAAAAGATATTTTAGATATCTAAAATTAATCTTAAAATTTAACTTAATTCTAACGATAATTATATCGTCATTCGTTTCAAATTCAATTTTAAGGTATTATAACAAAAGATATGATGAATTATACATTAATGGAGAAAATTTAGAAATTGAGGCTATAGTTGTAAGTAATAAAATAGAAAAAGAATATTACAATAGATATAAAATAAAAGTCACTAGCTCCAAATATAAAAATACATATTTATATGTTAATACAAAAGAGGAATTAGAGTATGGAGATATTATAAAAGTTAATGGAGAATTTCTTGAGCCAGAAGTAGCAAGAAATTTTGGAGGTTTTGATTACAAAGAATATTTAAAAACTTTAAAAATATATGGAACAGTAAAAGCAAAACAAGTAGAAATTGAAGGAAAAAAACATGGAATAATGCAAATTTCAAATTCATTTTCTCTAAAAATAAAATCAAATATAAAATCTACATATAATGAAAAGGCAAGTGAAATAATTCTAGGTGTAATGCTAGGAGATACTTCTGAGATTTGTGACGAAACTAAAGACGATTTTTCAGAAAGTAATATCTCACATGTTTTAGCAGTATCTGGAATGCATGTATCATATATTATTTTGTTAGTAACAAAAAGTACGCAAAAAATATTAGGCAAAAGAAACAGTAAAATTATAGCAAGCATAATTTTAATTATCTATATGTTTATAACAGGATTTAGTGTATCTGTTGTACGAGCATGTATTATGGGAATTCTGAATTGTATGGCATTTATTGTATATAGAAAAAGTAATACATTAAACAATATTGCAATTTCAGCTTTGATAATATTAATAAACAATCCATTTAGCTTAGAAAGTTTGAGTTTTTTGCTTACATATGGAGGAACACTCGGTATAATTTATTTTAAACCAACTGTTGAAAAGATAATAAAAAGTGTAAAAGTTCGACATAGAAAATGGAAATACGTGATTTTGAGAATTCAAAGAAAGTATGAAAACATTATTGATACAATTTCAGTTTCAATTTCAGCACAATTAATAATTGCTCCTGTAATGATGTTGAAATATAATACAATAGGAATATCGTTTTTAATAACAAATTTATTATTGAGTTTTGTAATAGGATTTATTGTAATGGGTGGGTTTATTCAAATGGTAATCTCATTTTTTTCAATAAAAATAGGTTGTGTAATTGCCAAAATAATTCAAGTTCCAGTATATAGCTTGATTTTAATATCAAAAACAGGGACAGTTATTCCTTTTGGAAATGTTAAAATAATCACACCAGATTTATATCTAGTCATTTTATATTATTTAATTATAATTTTATTCAAAATTTTATATCAAATTTTTCATTCTAAATATTTGAATCTAACAGAAATTAGAGTAAAAAATATATTTTATCTAATTAAATACAAGATAAAACCTTATAAGAAAAAGATTAAATTTACATTAGTAATTGTAATATTACTAGGATATGCATTTAGTAAAATACCACATGATTTGAGGATTTATTTTATTGATGTTGGGCAAGGGGATTCATGTTTAGTTGTTACTCCAAATAACAAGAAAATACTTATAGATGGAGGAGGAAGTACCACATATGATATAGGTGAAAATACGCTTTTACCATATTTACTAGATAGAAAAATAAAAATGTTAGATTATGTCATTGTTAGTCATTTTGATTATGATCATGTGCGGTGGAATTTTGACAGTTTTAAATGAGCTGAAAGTGAAAAATATAATAATAGGTAAGCAATTTGAAAATATAGAATACTTACAAGAGTTTTTGAAAACTGCAGAAGAGAAAAAAATAAAAATAAATGTAGTAGAAGAGGGAGATTTAATTAAAATTGAAAAAGATTTGTATTTTGAAGTGCTGTGGCCAGATACAAGTCAAATTATAACTGAAAATTTAATTAATAATAATGCACTGATGTGTAAATTAATATATAAAAATTTTAGTATGCTCTTTACTGGAGATATTGAGGAGAAGGCAGAAAAAGTTTTGGTCTCTAAATATAAAGGAACAGATATTTTAAAATCTTCGGTTTTAAAAGTCGCCCATCATGGTTCTAATTCTTCTTCTTCACAAGACTTTCTAAATTTAGTTCAACCCAAAATTGCATTAATAGGAGTTGGAAAAAACAATTTATTTGGACATCCAAATACTAATGTGTTAAATAGATTACAAGATTGTGGAGCCAAGATTTATAGAACAGATGAAAATGGGGAAATTGTTTTAACAGTTAAAAATGGAAAAAGTGTTAAGGTAAATAAATTTATAAAATAGTTAAATAAAAATTACTCAAATTGTATAAATTTAACAATTATGGCAATAATTAAGATAAAAGAAGAAGATAAAAGGCTGAAAATGAAGTCTAAAGAAAGGATTGAACAAAATGAATATAAAGAAAATTATTGTCATTAGTTTTGCATTATTAGCTATTTTAATTATAAGCATCATAATAACAGTCAAAGTTATACAAAATAATAAAACAGAAGAAGTTACTCCAGAACAGGTAAAAATGTCAGAAGTGATAGAAGACGAATGTACAGAGGAATATGAAAAAGCACAAAATTCAACTCCAGTAGTATCAATAGAAGAAAGAATTGCAGCAAATTCTCAGTTAATTTTAAAAAAATATTATACTGTATGTGATCATACAATAAATGAATATGTAGAGATGCCATCAGAACTTGTAAATATGACAAAAGAAGAATTACAAGCACAATATCCAGATTGGGAAGTAATAGGCTTTTCGCCAGAAAAAGTAACAATATATAAAGAATTTAATGATGAGTGTGGAGAACATTTTAGATTAAATGTTGAGGACGGAAAAATTGTTGTTTACAAAATAAATAAAGATGGAACACAGAGTATTTATGAAAAGACTAATATTTCTAGTGAATATTTAACAGAAACAGATTTAATAAACATGCAAGATGGAGGACTAGAAATATATGGGATAGAGGAACTTAACAAAATTTTAGAGGATTTTGAATAATATTATAATATAAATAATCATAACAAATTATATAGCAGAAAAGTTCTCCTATTTGGAGAACTTTTTCTATGTTATATAAATATTATGATTATTAGATTTTATAACATTTGATAATAATTAGATTTCTTATATAAAGTATTATATTATGGATGATTTTATACCACTTTATCACTAATTAAATTATTTTCGGGCTTTTTAAATTTAAATTTTATAGCATACATAATAAGTGAAAATATGGTTGCCAAAATTGCTAAATAATATAAATTTGTGTCAATTCTAAATGGAATCGTTATATCAAATTGATTTATAATTAGAGAACATACTATAGCTAAATAGAATAGTACAGTTGCAAGTTTTCCATACCACTTGCTATAAACAACAACATCATTTTTTGAATAAAGAAGTGAAGCTGATATTACCATAACACATTCCTTAACAAAAACAATTGTTAAAATCCACCAAGGGATTATTTTTAAAATTGTAAGAGCAAGTAAAAGTGAAATTTGAGTAATTTTATCTGCAAGTGGATCAATAAGTTTTCCTATATCTGTTATATAATTATATTTACGTGCAATGAAGCCATCTAATATATCTGTACCAGCAGAAACTGTAAATATAATTAAACCAGTTAAATAATGATGAGATATAACTTCGATAAATATAAAAGGTATAAGTATAAATCTTATTAAAGTTAGTATATTTGGTATGTTTTCTTTCTTCATTCTTTTCTATCACAATCCTTTTCTTCAAAGAAAAAAGTTTAAAATAAAATTTGAGGGGAGAATTTTTCAATTCTCACACCTTAATTTTTAAAATTTATATAAGTTTGTTTTAGTTAACATTAAAATTCAAAGCATCATTTTCTAAATTAATAACAATATTTTGACCATCATGAACTTCTCCTCTTAAAATCATTTCAGAAATTTCATCTTCAACATATCTTTGAATAGCTCTTCTTAAAGGCCTTGCACCGAACTTTAAGTTAGTTCCCTTATCTAAAATAAAGTTTTTAGCTTCTTCTGAAACTTCTAAAGTAATATTTTTATCTGATAGAGATTTCTTTGTATCTTTTAACATTAAATCAACTATTTGCATTAATTCTGGTCTTGTTAGAGGATCAAATACAATGATTTCGTCAATTCTGTTTAAAAATTCAGGTCTAAATACTTCTTTTAAGTTATCTTCAATTTTGCTTGTATCAACAGTTTGTTTAGCAAAACCAATTGAATTATTATTTAAGTTTGAACCTGCATTTGATGTCATAATGATAATTGTATTTTGGAAACTTACTGTATTTCCTTGAGAATCTGTAAGCTTGCCATCATCAAGTACTTGTAAAAGAATATTAAATACATCTGGATGAGCTTTTTCAATTTCATCTAAAAGAATGATTGAATAAGGTTTTCTCTTTACTTTTTCAGTAAGTTGACCAGCATCATCATATCCAACATATCCTGGAGGAGCACCTATTAATTTTGATGTAGAGTGACTTTCCATATATTCAGACATATCTACACGAATTATAGAATCTTCTGAACCGAACATTTCATATGCTAAGCTTTTTGCAAGTTCTGTTTTACCAACACCTGTAGGACCAACAAATATAAATGAAGGTGGTCTTTTGGTGCTTTGTAATCCAGCACGGTTTCTTCTGATAGCACGAGCTACAGCACTAACAGCTTTGTCTTGGCCAATTATTCTTTTATGAAGATTTGTCTCAAGATTTAGTAATTTTTGTGTTTCTGCTTCAGTAATTTTCTTAACTGGAATTTTAGTCCAATCTTCAATAACTTGAGCTATGTCTTGCACTGTAAGATGTCTTAATTTTATTGTACTATTTATGTGGTCAATTTCTTCAATTAATTTACATTCTTGTGTTTTTAAATCAGCAGCTTTTTGGTAATCCTCTGTTGAGTCTGCTTGAGCTGCATCTTCTTTTTGTGCTTGAACTTTTGCTAATTCTTGTTTTAACATTTCAAGTCTATATAATTCCTTATTTTCAAGGTTTATTCTAGAACATGCTTCATCAAGGATGTCTATTGCTTTATCTGGTAAAAATCTATCATGTATATATTTTTCAGACATTATTACAGTTTGTTTAATTACATCATTTGAAATTTTTACTTTGTGATATTCTTCATAATATTTTTTTATTCCTTCAAGAATTGCAATAGAGTCATCAATGCTTGGTTCTTCAACTAGAACTTGTTGGAATCTTCTTTCTAAAGCAGGGTCTTTTTCAATATATTTTCTGTATTCTTTTAAAGTAGTTGTTCCAATAACCTGAATTTCGCCATTTGATAGGGAAGGTTTTAAGATGTTTGCAGCATTCATTGAATGTTCGCCATCTCCAGCACCTATAATATTGTGAATTTCATCAATTACAAGAATAATGTTTCCATATTCTTTACATTCATCAATAATTCCTTTCATACGAGCTTCGAATTGCCCTCTAAATTGTGTTCCTGCAATGACTGATGTCATATCTAACAAATATACTTCTTTGTTTAAAAGTTTTGCAGGAACATTGTTGTTTGCAATTTTGATTGCTAATCCTTGAGCTATTGCAGTCTTTCCAACGCCAGGTTCACCAATTAAGCAAGGATTATTTTTTGTACGTCTATTTAAAATTTGAATTACTCTTTGAATTTCTTTATCACGTCCAATTACCATATCTAATTCATTATTTTTTGCTTTTACAGTTAAATTTGTTCCAAAAGTGTCAAGATATTTCTTTTTCTTATTAGCTTTTTTCTTTTCAACTTTTACTTTTTGCCTTCCATTATTTGTTTCCTCTTCATCTTGTGGTTGTGCATTTTTGGGAATAAAGTTCGCAAAAATTGAACCTATAGGGATTCCCATTGCAATTCCATTATTTTCTTCATCATCACCATTATCTTCTTGGTCAAGATTTTCCATATCTTCTATGTTATCTAAGTTTTCAATTTTTAAGCTTGAAGATAAGTCTTTAAATAATGATTCAAGTTGCTTTGACATATTATTCATGTCTACATTGTTTAAAGGATTTACATTTCCTTGGTTGTTTGAAGTTTCTGGAACATCAAGTCCTCTTTTTTTGGCGCAATTTCTACATAGACCTTCCATTGTTGAAACACCATTTTCTATTTTATTTATAAATACCACTGCTGGGTATTTGTTACATTCTGAACACATCATATATTAAAATTCCTCTTTTCTTAATTTTTAATTTAATTGAAAATATCAATTAAATATTATATATTCTACATTAATTTTACCAAATAGTCAAGAGAAAATGTAATTGGGGACTAGACAAAATAAAAAAAGTGTGATAATATAAACGAGAATATTTAAGCATTTTATAATATTGTTGTTTTTTTATAAAACACAAAGATTTCACATAATGTTCACAAAAAAATAAAATAAAATGCAGGTGTGGCGGAATTGGCAGACGCACAGGACTCAAAATCCTGCGAAGTAACATTCGTGTGGGTTCGACCCCCACCACCTGCACCAAAGATTTATCAAGAGGCGTAAAATTGTTCCTTGATATTTTTTTTATGATATTAAAATGATTTATAAACAAAGAGGTGACTAACTATAAAATGAATAACAAAAAAAAAACAAAGCATATGGTAAATTAAAATTAGTATTTCCAACAGAAGAATATAAAGAGCAAGTAGAAGAATATTTAAAGGAATTTTTCGATAATGGCGAAATGGAATTACCTGATGACGGTGGGCTTGATAAATTCAAAAATTTTGATAAATGGCTAGAAACAATAAAAAACGATTTATCAAAAGAAACAGTGGAACAAGGAAGATGTTCTGCAACTTTATTTCTAGCAGTAAGAAAATCTGACAATAAAATTGTAGGCATACTGCAAATAAGACATAATCTAACAGAAGAATTATTGAAAAATGGAGGACATATTGGAGATAGTGTAAGACCATCTGAAAGAAGAAAAGGTTATGTAACAGAAATGATTAGACTTGCATTAAAATATGTATATTATATGGAGGATTTAGTTTGAAAATAGGAGTTATATCAGATATACACGGAAATATAAATGCTTTAGAAGCAGTATTAGAAGATTTAAAAAATAAAAAAGTGGAAAAAATAATTTGCTTAGGAGATATTATTGCACGGGGCTGCAAAATCGGAAGAGGTAATGCAAAGAATGATGAAAATGGGCGATAAGTGCATTTCAGTTAGAGGAAATCGTGAAAAATATATTATTGAAGGAATGCCATTAGTAGTACATGATGAAAAAAGAAAAACAAGTCAGGAAGAGTTAGATAGAAATGAATGGATAAAAAATCATTTGAGTAAAGCTTCAATAGATTTTATACAAAAAATGCCAAAGAAAAATAATGTTGAAATAGAAGGTAAGCGTATTTATTTTGTTCATTATCCAATGAAAGAAGACGGAAGTTTTAAAAAACACGTAAAAACGGCAACTTTAGAAGAAAATGAGGAAATGTTTTCTGGTATTGATGCTGATGTATATTTATATGGACATACACACAAAAGTATCTATAATAAAAATTCTAATAAAATTTTTATAAATCCAGGAGCTTTAGGTTGTCCTGGAAAGACAAATAAAGCACCATATGGAATATTAGAAATAAGCAATGATAAAATAAATTATGAACAATTTGAGGCAAATTATAATGTTCAGGATGTAATTGAAAATATTAAGAGCATAGCATTTCCGGGATATAAAAAAGTGTTAAGAGTATTTTATGGAATAGAAGATTAACATAAAATTACACAATGTAAAAAGTATATTTATTTATAATGATAGTAAATGAATTTGTTTTAATATTAAGAACAAAAGGGGTGAATAAAAAATTATGGCAGAAATTTTTAAAAAAATAATTGAAGATATATGTAGAGAAAATGGCATAAAGTATAACTTCTTATCAAAAGACTGGGTAATAATGTTAGAAAAAAATGGGAAAAAAAGATTCATATCTGGATATAAATTTGATTTAAATTCACATGGAATAGGCTTAATTGCAGATGATAAATATGCATTATATGATGTCTTAAAAGTAAAAAAAATTCCTGTAATTGAACATAAAATTGTTTATAATAAAACGAATAATTCAGATTATGCGATAGGATGCAATACATATGAATATGTAAAAGATTATTTTACCCAAAACAATAATCATATTGTTATAAAACCCAATAATGGAACCTGTGGAAGAAATGTATTTAATGTGACAGACATCAATGAAATAGACACTATTTTAGATAAATTATTTAAAACTAATTATTCTATTAGTATATGCCCATTTTATGAAATAAAGAATGAGTATAGAGTAATAATGTTAAATGGTGAGAAAAAATTATTATATGCAAAATATCTTCCAATAGTAATAGGAAATGGCAAAAAAACTATAAGACAATTATTATTGGAATTTAACCCTATATATTTTAAAGATAAATTAAAAGATTCAAAATATGATAAAATTCTTAATGATAAAGAAAAATTTGAATATAATTGGAAATTTAACTTATCACAAGGTTCAATAGCCAAGATGGTTGAAAATAAATCACTAGAAGAAAAACTAATCCAAATAGCGAAAGATGTATGTAATAACATTAATTTAAGATTTGGCAGTATTGATATTGTAGAAACCATAAATGGTAAATTACTTGTATTAGAAGCCAATAGTGGTGTGATGATAGATAACTATATTAAATTAAATCCTAATGAATACAATTTAGTGAAAGAAATTTATAAAGAGGCTGTAGAAAGTTTGCTTGAAAATTAAAACATTCTGGATATATATAATGAAAACACCTGGAATATTAAGACTTAAAGAAAAATGTGAAAAATTTGTGAATTTTAGCATTCGCCTATTGACATTGCTAAAAATAGATATATAATATGCTATGCAAATAGGAATTAGCCAAAAGGTTAATACTATATACATAACAGTTTACAACAAGGTGTCAACACATAAAATATTTAAGGAGGTAATGTATTATGATGATGGTACCAAGAAGAAACTCAAATGGATTAGATATTTTTGATGATGTTTTCGCTGATCCATTCTTTAGCGAAAAAGAAAACAAAATAATGAGAACAGACTTAAAAGAAAAAGACGGAAAATATTTTTTGGAAATTGATATCCCTGGATTTGACAAAGATGACATTAAAATTGAATTGCAAGAAGGATATTTAACAATAACAGCAGAAAAAGATGATGAAAAAGAAGACAAACATGCTAAATATTTGAAGAGAGAAAGATTCTCAGGAATGTGTTCAAGAAGCTATTATGTTGGAGATAATGTAAGAGAAGAAGACATAAAAGCAAACTTCAAAAACGGAATATTAACAGTAGAATTTCCAAAAGAACCAGAAAAGAAAGTTGAAGAAAAGAAATATATCCCTATTGGAGAATAATAAAATCAAAGATGCTCTAAATCAGAGCATCTTTTTATTTAATAGAAAAAAATCACTTGTTCCTATTAAATAAAATGGTTTCACCCTAAAAGCCAAATCGATCTTCCTATACAACAAAATAGTACTCTTAAGCAAAAAAATTATTTAACTTTTTTATTATCTATATTTCTAGACTTTTTAATAAACTTATGATATAAATTTAATGTAAAATCTTTAAATTTTCATTAATGAAATTTTCTTTTTAATAAAAACTAATAATTTTATGTAAGATTAATATTATGAATAAGGAGTATATGATTATTATCATACAATAAAAATGGAAACAAGGGTTATATATTTTGTACACGGAACAACATTTGACAATGTTATTGGAAAATGTAGTGGATGGAAACAGTCTGAATTAACAGACTTAGGAAAAGAAAGAGCAATTAAACTAGGAGAAATAAGAAAAGACACACACTTTGACATTATTTTTACATCTGATTTAATAAGAGCAATAGAGTCAGCAAATTTAGCTTTTCCAAGAGTTAAACATATACAAGACAAAAGATTAAGAGAATGTAATTATGGAGATTTGGATGGAAAAGATAAATCTTTAGTAATTTATGAAGAACATATTCAGAAACCTTTTCCAAATGGTGAATCTTTAAAAGATGTTGAAAGAAGAGTAGAGGATTTTATAAAATTTTTAAAAGAAAATTATCAAGGAAAAACAATAGGAATAGTTGCACATAGAGCCCCACAATTAGCTTTTGAAGTATTAACGAAAAATATAACTTGGGAAGATGCAAACAAAAATGACTGGAGAAAAACAAAATCTTGGCAACCAGGATGGGAATATATAATTAAGTAGTACATAGAGAGAGTAAGAAAACAGAAGAAATGTGAAAGTTTTGTGAATTTTAGCACTCAAGTATTGACATTGCTAAAAAGTGGAGTTATAATAAGCTATGTAAATAGAAATTAACCAAATGGTTAATACTATATACAAATAATATTTGAATATGAAATCACAACAGAGTATCTACACATAAAATTTTAAGGAGGTAATTTATTATGATGATTGTACCAAGAAGAAATTCAAATGGATTAGATATTTTTGATGATGTTTTCGCTGATCCATTCTTTAGTTCAAAAGAAAACAAAGTTATGAAAACAGACTTAAAAGAAAAAGATGGTAAATATTTATTAGAAATTGACATTCCTGGATATGACAAGGAAGATATAAAAATAGAATTAAAAGACGGTTATTTAACAGTAACAGCAGAAAAAGACGATGAAAAAGAAGATAAACATGCTAAATACTTAAAGAGAGAAAGATTCTCAGGAATGTGTTCAAGAAGCTATTATGTTGGAGAAGAAGTAAAAGAAGAAGACATAAAAGCAAACTTTAAAAATGGAATATTAACAATAGAATTTCCAAAGGAAACAGAAAAGAAAGTTGAAGAAAAGAGATATATTCCAATTGGAGAATAATAAAAAAAGGTGCTCTAAAAATAGAGCACCTTTTTTTGCACCAATTAACTAAATAAAAATTAAAATTTTTCTTTATTATTGTAAAAAAATAGTCAATGTGATAACATACCATAGTATTAATTTTCAAAGGCTTAAGAAAGGACAATAATTAAACGTGAAGACAAAAGAATTTATAAGAAAAAATTTAAAATGGATTATATTATTTATATGTGCGATATCAGTAATTGGAATATTAGAAGATGTATTAGAAGATGAAATTTTAACATTAGATATATATGGATATAATTTAGTATCTAAATATTTAATCTCAGATTTCATAACACCAATAGCAAAATGCATAACACAACTAGGAGGAGCTATTTTTCTAATTATACTTTCATTATTCTTATTGATAGTAATAAAAAATAAGAAAATGAGTTTACTGATTTGTCTAAATCTAGCATTATCTGCAATATTGAATCAAGCATTAAAATTTATTGTTCAAAGACCAAGACCAACAGAATATAGAATAATAGATGAAACAGGATACAGTTTTCCATCAGGACATTCAATGGTAAGTGCAGCATTTTATGGATTTCTAATATATTTAATATATAAAAATATAAAAAATAAATACATAAAATGGTCATTAATAACTTTATTAAGTTGTATAACCCTACTAATAGGAATAAGTAGAATATATTTAGGAGTACATTACACAAGTGATGTAATTGCAGGATTCTTAATATCGATTTCATATTTAATAATTTTTACCCACTTTTCAAAAGAGTTCTTAAAAAACGAACAAAAATAGTAAAAACTATTGAAAAATTCAGAAAAGTATGATATTATAGTAATATGATGTTTAAATAGATTAAAAAAAAACCCAATTTGCAGTTTTTATTTTTAATCTATTTTTTTTATTTTAATATATTAATAAATGATTTTATGCAAAATGGGCAATAGGAGGAAAAATAAATGAACACAAAATATGTATTTGTAACAGGAGGAGTAGTATCAGGATTAGGAAAAGGAATAACAGCAGCATCACTTGGAAGATTGTTAAAAAACAGAGGATATAAAGTAACAATTCAAAAATTTGACCCATATATAAATGTAGACCCAGGAACAATGAGTCCATATGAACATGGAGAAGTATTTGTAACTGAAGATGGAGCAGAAACAGACTTAGATTTAGGACATTATGAAAGATTTATAGATGAAAACTTAACACATAACTCAAGTGTAACTATGGGAAAAATTTACTCATCAGTAATTGAAAAAGAAAGAAGAGGAGATTACTTAGGAAAAACAGTTCAAGTTATACCTCATATAACAAATGAGATAAAAGAAAAAATCTACAGTTTTGAAAATACAGATACAGACATTGTAATAACAGAAGTCGGAGGAACAGTAGGAGATATTGAAGGGCTATCAATAATAGAAGCAATCCGTCAAGTAGGATTAGAAAAAAATCCAGAAGATGTTGTTTATATTCATGTAACTTTATTACCATACATATTTGGTTCAAATGAAATAAAATCAAAACCAACACAACACTCTGTAAAAGAATTACAAAGCTTAGGAATTAAGCCAGATATTTTAGTATGTAGAACAGAACAAGACATACCAGAATCAATAAGAGAAAAACTAGCATTATTCTGTAATGTACGTAAAAGTAGTGTAATACAAAACAAAACGGCAGAGAACTTATATGCAGTACCATTAATGTTAGAAGAAGAAGGATTAGGAAGAGAAGTTTGCAATCACTTAAGATTAGATAAATATATTCCAGACAACAGAGAATGGCAAAAGATGATTGATGATATTAAAAAAATTGGAGATAAAAGTGTAAATATAGCAATAGTAGGAAAATACATAAAACTAGAAGACTCATATTTATCAGTAATAGAAAGTATACATCATGCAGGGTTTGCAAATAAAGTAAAAGTAAATATAAAATTAATAGACTCAGAAACAATAAATCCAGAAACAGTTAAAGAAAAACTTAAAGATTTTCAAGGTATAATAGTACCAGGAGGATTTGGTAATAGAGGAATAGAAGGAAAAATAGAAACAATAAAATATGCAAGAGAAAATAATATTCCATTTTTAGGAATATGTTTAGGAATGCAAATGGCAGTTGTAGAATTTGCAAGAAATGTTTTAGGATTAAAAGACGCTAATTCTGCCGAATTTAGTGAAACAACACAAAACCCAGTAATTCATGTAATGGAAGACCAAAAAAAAATTGACAAAAAAGGTGGAACAATGAGACTTGGAGCATATCCTTGTATTTTGAAAGATGGCACTTTAGCAAAAGAATTATATGGAACAGAAAAAATTTCAGAAAGACATAGACATAGATATGAATACAATAATGAATATAAAGAAAAATTTGAAGATGCAGGACTAATATGTTCAGGAACTTCACCAGACGGAAAATTAGTAGAAATTGTAGAATATAGAAAACATCCATATTTTATAGCAGGACAGTTCCATCCAGAATTTAAATCAAGACCAAATAGACCGGCACCATTATTTGTAGGACTTGTTAGAGCAGCAAAAGCTGTCAGTGTCAATGTCAATGAGGACGGAGATTTTGACAACAATTGTCATCATTGAGAAATAAAGAAAGGAGCTCACTATGCAAAATATAATGGAAGTAGTTGGAACTATGTTCTTTAAAGATGGAAAGCTATTGATAGACAAACCTCGTTCCAAAAAAACTTTTCAAATGATAGGTGGAAAAGTGGAAAAAGGAGAAACTATTAAAGAAGCGGCTATAAGAGAATGTCATGAAGAATTAGGAGAAAAGGCATTTTTTGACGAAGAAAAAATAAAATTTATAATGGATTTTGAAGAAATTGCAACAAGTGATCCAAACAGGAAAATACATATGAATATATTTCAATATGATAGTGAGTTAAAAGGTGAATTAACTATTTCTGATGAGATAGAAAAATTCATGTGGTTTGGAGCAGATGATGATAAAAATCTATTATCAAATACCTTAAAAAATGAAATTATTCCATATTGCTTAAAAAATGGTCTTATAAAAAGTGTAGAACTAGAAAGATAAAATTAAACTAGATATTACTAGAAAAGTGATATCTAGTTTTTTGTGTCAATGTGGACGGAGATTTTGACAATCATTGACATCATTATAAAAAATTTTAAAATTTGCACCCAAAATAATAAAAATAATTATCTATTAAGTGAAAAAACATTGAAAGGAGGTTAAATAAAATTGGAAGATATAATCAAACGAGTGCAAGAAGGTGATGAAATAGCATTTAAACAATTAACGCAAAGTATTGAAAATGATTTATACAGAGTTGCAAAAACACGACTATCAGATGTTGATGACATAAAAGATGCTATTCAAAATACAATGATAATTACATATAAAAATGCAAGAAAAATAAAAGATATTAATTGTTTTAAAACATGGATGATTCATGTTTTAATCAATGAATGCAACAAAATTTATAAAAGAAATAAGAAAAATAATGAAATTTTTAATAAACTTATAATTAATTCAGGATTTGAAAATCATGAAGATCCAATTCAAGAAATTAATAATAAAATGAGTTTTGATAAACTTATAGAAAAATTAAACTATGATGAGAAAATAGTTCTAACTTTATACTACAATAGTGGACTTTCTTATACTCAAATTTCTAAAATTCTAAAGATTAATGTTAATACAATAAAAAGTAGATTAACAAGAAGTGTAAACAAATTAAAAAAATATTATGAGGAGGTAAAAATAAATGATTCAAAATGATGATTTTGAACAAAAATTGATTAATTATTTTCAAGAAAATCAAGAAGTTCCAGAAGAAATTAAAGAAGGAGTAAGAAATATAAATTTAACTAAAACCAAAAGAAGCAAACCAAAAGTAAATTTAAAAAGAATAATTGCAGCAATATTATCTATTCTAACAATGTCAACAGGAATAGTTTTTGCAAAAGACATTTCAAAATTTACTCAAAAATTATTTTTTGATAGTAAACAAGGAGTAGAAACAGCAGTAGAAAACGGATATATTTATGTTGAAGAGGAAGAAAACGATGAGAAAAAAGAAACTGAAATAATAAAATCTGAAAATACAAATACACGCATTTCAAGAATGATAATGGATGATTATACTTTAGATATTGAAATGATGATAAAAATAGAAGATAGTATAGATTTGACAGGAGTAAAGCACATTTCTTTTCCAGATATGATTGTCACAGATGATATGAATAATATTTTATATTGTGTCAATAACGAAAAAATAAAGAGCTTTTGCGATGAAAAAGGATTACCAAATGATTACGAGTCAATAAAAGAATTTTATATTAACACATCATCTAATGCTTTTATGAAAAATGTTAGCGAAAAATTTGCTACTATTGAATGTAATCTAACAGCAGCAGGAAATAAATTTCCTATAAGTAAAACAATTTATATTCAATTAAATACTATAGAAATAGAAAAAGACACTCAAAACTATGTAATAGAAGGAGATTGGAACATTAAATTTACTGTTCCAGAAGAATTTGTGGATAGAAAAACAACAATATATAGAGTTACAAATAGTAATAATGATTATATAGATATTAATTCTATATATGCAGAAGTTTATGAAACAGGAATGAGATTCGATATGAGTATGTATTGGGGAGATTATGAAGAATGGAGCAAAAAGGCCGATGAAATTCGTAAGCAAAATGTATTAGCAAGTCAGTTAATAAATTTTGAAAAATCATATGTAGAAAATGAAAATGGAGAGAAATTCTACTCTTCAAAAAGTTCATATACAGGAAATGGACTTACCACTGATGGAATGTTAAGAATTTGGAATACTTTTGATGTAACCAAATATAATATGACAGATAAATTGAAAGTTGTATTAATTACTATTGATAATGAACAAATTATAATAGAATTAGAAAGATAAAATTAAACTAGATATTACTAAAAAAGTGATATCTAGTTTTTTGTTCTAAACGCGTAACACATTGAATATAATAGTATTAAGAAAAATTGTGAATATTTTGTGAAAATTTAATAAAAGTATTGACAAAGTAAAAAATAGGGTATATATTATTAGCAGTTAAATCAAAGGAGTGCTAATCAGAAATACTTACTATTGTTTTGACTAGTTAAAGAAAGGAATGTGATTAATATGATAAAACCATTAGCAGATAGAGTGCTAGTAAAAATGAAAGAAGTTGAAGAAACTACAAAAAGTGGAATAATCTTAGCAAGTACTGCTCAAGAGAAACCACAAATAGCTGAAGTTATTGAGGTTGGACCTGGAAGATTAATTGACGGAAAAAGAGAAGAAATGGAAGTTAAAAAAGGAGATAATGTAGTAGTAAGCCAATATGGTGGAACAAAAGTAAAATATGAAGGAGAAGAATACATCATATTAAGAGAAGAAGATATTTTAGCAGTTGTAAAATAACAAAAGTAACAACTTAAAACATAAATAAAAAATAAATGGAAGGAAGGATTTATTATGGCAAAACAAATTAAATTTGGAGAAGACGCAAGAAAATCTTTATTAGAAGGTGTTAATAAATTAGCAAACACAGTAAAAGTTACATTAGGACCAAAAGGAAGAAATGTAGTTCTAGACAAAAGCTTTGGAGCACCACTTATCACAAATGATGGTGTAACAATAGCAAAAGAAATTGAATTAGAAGATAAATTTGAAAACATGGGAGCTCGTCTAGTAAAAGAAGTATCAACAAAAACAAATGATGTTGCAGGAGATGGAACAACAACAGCAACAGTTTTAGCACAAGCAATGATAAAAGAAGGAGTTAAAAATGTTGCTGCAGGAGCAGACCCTATGGCAATAAAAAGAGGAATTGAAAAAGCAGTAGATGGAGCTGTAAATGAAATAAAAGAAATATCATCACCAGTTAATGGAAAAGATGATATTGCAAGAGTTGCAAGTATATCTGCAAATAACACAGAAGTTGGAGAATTAATTGCAGATGCAATGGAAAAAGTATCTAAAGATGGAGTTATAACAATAGAAGAATCTAAAACATCAAATACAGAATTAAATGTAGTTGAAGGAATGCAATTTGATAAAGGATATGTTTCTCCATACATGGTAACAGATACAGAAAAAATGGAAGCTATTGTAGATAACCCATATATCTTAATAACAGATAGAAAAATAAGCAACATTCAAGAAATATTACCATTACTAGAAAATTTAATGCAATCATCAGGAAAACTAGTTATTATTTGTGATGATATCGAAAGTGAAGCATTATCAACATTAATACTAAATAAATTAAGAGGTGTATTAAATGTTGTTGCAGTAAAAGCACCTGGATTTGGAGATAAGAGAAAAGCAATGCTAGAAGATATTGCAATTCTAACAGGTGGTGAAGTAATTTCACAAGACTTAGGAATGGAATTAAAAGATACTAAAATAGAACAATTAGGTAGAGCAAAACAAGTAAAAGTACAAAAAGAAAATACTATTATTGTTGATGGAGCAGGAGACAAGAATGCAATATCAGCAAGAGTAAAACAAATAAAAGCCCAAATCGAAGAAACAAAGAGTGAATTTGATAAAGAAAACTTACAAGAAAGATTAGCTAAAATTGCTGGAGGAGTTGCAGTTATAGGAGTTGGAGCAGCAACAGAAGTAGAAATGAAAGATAAGAAACTTAGAATAGAAGATGCTCTATCAG
>CALYBE010000008.1 GCA_944393735.1 uncultured Clostridia bacterium | reverse complement strand
TCTTGCTATATCTTTTAAAGCTCCTTGAACATCTATATCAATATTTGTTTTTACTCCTCTTAGTTCTGCAATATAGTTTAAATCAAATAATTGATTTTCCTTTCCTAAATAAATTGTGTTCAAACTATTATCTGAGTTTTCTCCAATTAGGTTAGAATAATAATTAGTTATACTATGTTTTCCACCAAAATCTACTATTGTGTAGTTTACTTTTGCATTTGCTTCAAAATTATTTTCTATGCTTATAAAATTTTCTGATTTTGAATTTATCAAATTAACTAATATAATTTTTACATTTGAATTTTGTTTTGCATTTACTCTAATTATTCCATTATGAAAAACTTGTATATCTTCATTTAAAGCATATTTAATTATTATTGTTGCTTTAGTACCTTCATTTGCAACAACTTCTATATCGTCTACTAATTCAGTATTTTCTTTATCAAATTTGAATTCTATTTGTGTTTCTTTATTTGTTTTGCTATCTATTATTAATCTTAGCTTTTGATTTGCGTAATTTATTACTTGGTTTGTAAGAAATTCACTTAATCCATAAACTAACTTAATATTACTGGTATCATTATCAATATTTATTTTTGAAGTTTCTCCAGTTATATGAACATTTTTGAATTGTTTTATTTTTTCTGGTATTTCTATATTCTCTATTTTTATATTATTGATATTAAAATTTCTTGATGTTCTTACTGGTGTTTCATTTATTTCTATTTTTTTCATATTTTTCCTTTCAATTTAATTTATATATTTTATGGTTATTAACCAATTGCTCCTTCTAACTCTAAATTAATTAAATTATTCATCTCAACTGCATACTCTACTGGTAATTCTTTTGAAATTGGATATGCAAATCCTCTAACTATCATAGCTTTTGCATCTTCTTCTGATATACCTCTACTCATTAAATAGAATATTGTTTTATCACTTATTTTTCCTATTTTTGCCTCATGTGAAAATTCAACTTCATCTGTTTTTATGTCATTTACAGGTATTGTGTCAGAAATTGAAAAATCATCTAACATCAAAGATTCACATGAAACAGAAGATTTAGAATTTTTTGCACATTCATTTATTCTTACTAAACTTCTATATGTGCATTTTCCACCATTTTTAGATATTGATTTAGCATTTACAACACTTGAAGTATTTGGTGAATTATGAACTACTTTAAATCCTGTATCTAAGTTTTGACCTTTTCCAGCAAATGATATTCCTGTATATTCCGTTTTTGCATTTTCTCCATTTAATATGCTCATTGGATATAACATTGATATTTTAGAACCAAATGAACCTGATACCCAGTCCATTTTTGCATTTTTTCCAACTATTGCTTTTTTAGTGTTTAAATTTAACATGTTTTTTGACCAGTTTTCTATTGTTGAATATCTTAAATATGCTCCGTCTTTAACATATAATTCAACACATCCTGCATGTAGATTTACTTTGTTGTATTTTGGTGCAGAACATCCTTCTATAAAATGTAAGCTTGCTCCTTCATCTACAATTATTAAGGTATGCTCAAATTGACCAGATTCTGGCGAATTTAATCTAAAATATGATTGTAAAGGAATATCTACTTTTACTCCTTTTGGCACATATACAAATGAACCTCCTGACCAAACTGCTCCATGTAATGCTACAAATTTATGGTCTGTTACTGGTACACATTTCATAAAATGTGCTTTTACAAGTTCCGGATATTCTCTTACAGCAGATTCCATATCTGTATAAATTACACCTTGTTTGATTAAATCTTCTTTCATGCTATGATATACAACTTCTGAATCATATTGTGCTCCAACTCCTGCAAGTGATGTTTTTTCTGCTTCTGGAATTCCTAATTTATCAAATGTATTTTTTATGTCTTCTGGTACATCATCCCATGAACTGCTTAATTTTGTTTTTGGTCTTACATATGTTGCAATATCATCCATATTTAATTCAGATAAATCTGGTCCCCATGTTGGCATTTCTAATTTATTATAAACTTCTAATGCTTTTAGCCTAAATTCTCTCATCCATTCAGGGTCATTTTTTTGTCTTGATATTTCTTCTATTATTTCTGGTGTTAAACCTTTTTTTATTTTGAAGTCATATTCATCTTTATTTCTTATATCATAAATGTTTCTATTTATTTCTTCTAACTTAGTTTTTGCCATATTTATTTTTTCCTTTCAAATATTTGCATTTTTAAAAATAATGTGGTATAATAATTGAATATAAGCACAAACACTTTTAGCTAAGGAGGGACATCATGCCTAATTGGTTTGTCTTTGAAGAATCTCTGGTAAACTTCTTGTACACCATGATCGAGCACTGGCCTATATTGCTGGTAGCAATAATCATGGGGGCAGGAATTGTGGAGAATCTCTTCGGGGATTTCGAAGATGATGACGACGACAACAACAGTGAGTGCAAAGTACTTTAAATCTCACAAACGTTGTCCCCCACGACACCACCTCAGTTTATTCAATAAATTGAGGTGGTGTTTGTTTTATTCTATTTGTATTGTGCATATCCGTTTTCTTCAATTTCTTCTGCTAATTCTCGAGTTCCTGTTTTAACAATTTTTCCATTTACTAATACATGAACATAATCTACTTCTAGACTATGTAAAATCTTTGTGTTATGTGTAATTATAAGTACTCCATTTTCATCATTTTTGAACATCTCTATACCACGTGATACTGTTCTTATTGCATCAACATCAAGTCCAGAATCTGTTTCATCTAATATTGCAAGTTTTGGGTTTAATACTAACATTTGAAGAATTTCATTTTTCTTTTTTTCTCCTCCTGAAAATCCTACA
This sequence comes from uncultured Clostridia bacterium, assembly GCA_944393735.1. Lineage (GTDB taxonomy): Bacteria > Bacillota > Clostridia > TANB77 > CAG-508 > CAG-269. Next base: position 22,289 of record CALYBE010000008.1, on the reverse strand, counting down.
TTAAGACTTCTTTCCATATTTTTTGGATTCATATTTAATTCTTCCATGTATTTTTTTAATTCATCTTTGAATTCAAATAATTTTACAGGCTTTCCTGTAATTTTATTTTTGGCATATTTCAAAAAATTAGTTACAGAGATTCCTGGTATTTCTTCAGGTAATTGGAATGACATAAATATTCCTTTTCTTGCTATTTCATCTGTTTTTAAGTTTGTTATATCTTGTCCTTCAAATTCAATTGTTCCTTCTGTTTTTGTATATTCTGGATTATTCAATATTGCATTTGCTGTTGTTGTTTTTCCTGAGCCGTTTGGTCCCATTATTACATGAATTTCACCTTTATTTATACTTAAGTTAATTCCTTTTAATATTTCCTTATCTTCTGCATTTACATGTAAATTTTTTATTTCTAATAATTTCTCACTCATTTTTCTAATAAACATTAGCTTTTAATGCTAACATTCTCTCCTTTCTTTTTGGCTGTTCTTTTTATACAACTCCTACATTTTTCTTTATTTATATCATAATTACAATCTAAATTTCTTAATCCTAAAACATGATGAACATATTTAGCTAATTTGTTTATAGTATTATCATTAATTGAAGATTTTATTTTTTCTGCTTCACTCTTTGCTTCCTCTTCATCTAAATTCAACACATCTTTCAAAAATAAATAAACAATATCATATGCTTCTAAAACTTTTTTTGCTAAGTCTTCTCCTTCTTTTGTTAATTCTATTTCTCCATATACCTCATAATTTAAAAGTTTTTCTTCTTTTAGATTATTGATTGCTTTGTTTACACTGGGTTTACTGCAATTCATTTTTTCAGCAATGTCTGTTACTCTTATTTTTCCATTCTGTTTTTTTAGAACATATATTGTTTTTAAGTATTCTTCTAATGATTTCGATATCATATTTTATCTCCTTTTGCTAACTTATATATTTTTTGGATATTTTTGTTAGCTTCGGTTAACATTATAATATATATATTTTTGTTTGTCAATACTGTTACGCAAAAAAACAAGCACATGGCTTGAACAAATCAAACCATGTGCTTGTTTCTACTCTTGTCTAATGCTTCTTAGAAAAAGAGCTTTGACAGAGCAACATAAATTAGTGTAAGAGTAAAAGAACTTACTATTGCCTCTTTCAGCCAGTTTTTCCGTACACGTTCTTCCGGAATGAGATAATGGTACGCTGTAAACATACCAAAAATAACCAAGCCGAAAACTGCAAATTTCATGTTTATCCTCCCTTTCATCTTACCAGATGTTATACTGTGGCAAATTGCCAACTATTTTATTATAACACTATTTTTGTGCTTTTACAAGAAAACTTATATGAATTCTTCCCAAACTAAATTAGCCAAGTCAATCCCTTTATTCGTAAGTCTAATTTTGTCTTCATCAACAGTTATCAATTTTTCTTCTGATAATTTTTTCAATTCATTTCTATACAGATAAATAGGATTATCTCCAAATTTATTTTTAAAATCACTAATTTTAACTCCTCCAATTGTGCGAAGACTAAGAAGCATAAATTCTTTTTTTGTATCATCTTCCTTTTGAATTTCGTGTATTATTCTATTTCTTTCAAGATTTCCTGATTTTACATTTCTAATATATTCTTCTAAATTAATTGTATTTGAATATCTGGTTATATCTCTATAAGAATGAGCAGCAACACCTATTCCAAGATATTCTTTCTGCCTCCAGCAATTCATATTATGTTTTGATTCATAACCTTTTTTGGCAAAGTTAGAAATTTCATAATGTATATATCCATTTAATTCTAATGTATTTTTTACATACCAATACATATTCCTTTCTAACTCTTCATCTGGCAATTCTAACTCATGTAACTCTATCTTTTTTGCTATAGGTGTATTGTCTTCTACTATTAGTGAATATACTGAGATATGTTTTGGTTTTAGTTTTATTATTTTTTCAAGACTTTCTTTTAAATCTTTTATTCTTTGGTTTGGAAGTCCTAACATTAAATCTACATTTATATTTTTAAACCCAACATTTTTAGCTAAATTATATGTTTCTAAAAATTGTTCAAAATTATGTATTCTTCCTATTTCTTGCAACAAATTGTCTTGTGTACTTTGTAATCCTATACTTATTCTGTTTATTCCACAACTTATATAATCTTCAAGTTTTTCTTTTGTCACAGTTCCAGGATTAACTTCAATTGTAATTTCCGCATTTTCTATAACATTTTTCTTTTTTATTTCTGCCATTATTTCTTTAATATATTTGCTGTCTATGTATGAAGGTGTGCCTCCTCCAATATAAATTGTTGTTATTTGTGGTTTTATCTTTTGTAATTCTATCTCTTTTTTTACAGCTTCAATATATTTTGGAATTATACTATCTTTTCCACAATATGATATAAAATCACAGTAATCACACTTCTTCTTGCAAAATGGAATGTGTACATATATTCCTATTTCTTGGTTTTCCATAAATATCCCTTTCTTTGGTTATATTAGTTTATTTTCCGAATTCGATTACCTTTTTTAATCTATAATTAACTCCAGATTTTCCGACTGGTTCTTTTAACATCTTTCCCAATTCTGCTAAACTTGCATTTGGGTTCTTCAAGCGCAACTCTGCAACTTCTTTTAATGTTTCATCCATTTTTTCGAACTTGCCACTTTCTTTTAGTTTTCTAATTGCTTCTATTTGTTCTATTGATGCATTCATAGTTTTGTTCATATTCGCTGTTTCACAGTTTACTAATCTATTTACTTTATTATTCATTTCTCTTTGAACTCTTATTTCTTCAAATTTTAAAACAGATTTGTTTGCACCAAGTAAAGCTAAGAATTTTGAAATTTCTTCTCCATCTTTTAAGTAAATTGCATATTCTTTTTTCTTTTTTATAATGTTACTTTTTATATCAAATTGTTTTAATCCTTCAACAATTTTTTTAGCATATTCTGGTTTTTGCAAGCTTAATTCTAAATGATATGTATTTTCTGGGTTGTTTATTGAACCTGCTCCTAAATATGCTCCTCTTATAACATATTTCATTTGTTCAGATGTTAAATTTTCTATTTCTATTTTGGGCTTATTTGTCGTTATTACAAATAGTTTTCCTTGCATTGATATCTGATAATTTTCTATTCCTGAATTGCTTAATAATCTTGCAAATCTATTTATATTATATTCATTTTCTGTTGAAAATTTTATTTTGTTTTTTTCTTCGCTTATATTGCTACTTATTAAATATCCCATCAATTCATATTTGACATTTTCTTTATTTGATAAGTTTTCTATTTTGCTCATTTCTTCTTTTAAATCTGTAGAAAAAGACATTGAACTTCACCTTTCTCTCATTTTTAGTTATTCAAACTTTTCTAGTTTATTTATCCTACATGAGTTATAATAACTCTATCATTTCCATATAAATCTTTTTTACAATATGTGCCTTTATATTTTTGTTCATTTTCTATTATATTTATTACTTCTTCTTTTTGGTCATACCCTATTTCAAAACACAAATAACTCCCTAACTTTAAGTACTCTATTGCTTCATTGGCAATTTTTCTGTAAAAACTCAAGCCATCTGTTCCACCATTTAGAGCTATTAGTGGTTCTTTTTTCACTTCTTCACTTAAATATTGTATATCTTCTTTTTTTATATATGGTGGGTTTGAAACTATAATATCAAATTTTGTTTTAGGTATATTGTCGAACAAATTTGATTTGATGAATTTTACATTCGCTTCTAAATTTTTTTCGTTTTTTTGTGCTACTTCCAGGGCTTTTTCACTTATATCTGCTCCAACTATTTCTGCATCCGGAAATTTTTTTGAAAGTGATATTGCTATTGCCCCACTTCCTGTACATAAGTCTAAAATTTTGGGGTCATTTATCTTACTTGCTATATTTATGACTTCTTCTACTAGAATTTCTGTATCTGGTCGTGGTATTAATACATTTTCATTTACATAGAAGTCCATTTTCATAAACTCTTGTCTATGAGTAATATGTTGCAATGGAACTCCTTTTGTTAATTTTTCTATATTAACAAGATATTCCCATTGTGATTTTTTATCTACTTCCTGATTATCATATACAATTAAATATTGCCTTGGCTTTTTTAATATGTATTGTAATAATAGTCGCGACTTTAATTTAGGACTTTCTATATTATTGCTTTTTAACATTATTGTTCCCTTTGTTAGTAATTGTCTTATTGTCATTTAATACCACCTCTTTTCTTTTTTATCTTACACTAAATTAATAAAAATATCAAGGTAAATTTATGCCGATTCCATCTTTGCTATTATGCAAAAACAGAACCGGCATTTAATTATTCATGTTATTTATTTGTAATTTCTTCTAAGTTAAGAAGTTCTTGCCATCTTGAATCTACTTCTTTTTGGAATTCATCAATCATCCATTCATTTCCTGGTTTAAACATATGTTTAAAACGTTTTTGTGGACGTAAGAATTCTTCAACTGGAAGTTTCTTAACTGGTTTATATGTAATTTTATATTTTCCGTTTACAACTTCATATAATGGCCAGTAACATGTTTCAACAGCTAATTTATTAATTGTCATTAAATCTTCTGTTGGATATCCCCAACCTCTTGGGCATGGAGCTAAAACATTTAAAAATGCTGGACCTTCTGTATATATAGCTTTTTCGGCTTTTTCATATAAATCTTTAAAATTCATATATGCAAGTGTTTGTGCAACATATGGTATATGATGTCCTACCATAATTTCTGTTAAATCTTTTCTTGCTTGCATTTTTCCTGGAATTACTTTACCTGCTGGTGATGTTGTAGTATCTGCAAATTTTGGTGTTGCAGATGAACGTTGTATACCTGTATTCATGTATGCACCATTATCATAACATACATATACCATGTCATGTCCTCTTTCCATAGCACCTGACAAACTTTGTAGACCTATATCGTAAGTTCCTCCATCTCCACCAAATGCAATGAATTTTGTAGTTTTATCTTCTGGTAATTTTCCTTGTTTTTTTAATGATTTATAAGCTGCCTCTGCTCCTGCACATGTTGCTCCTGCACATTCAAAAGCTGTATGTATAAATGAATCTGTCCATGCTGTATATGGATACATAAATGATGATACTTCCATGCATCCTGTTGCATTTGCAACAACAGCATGATCTTCAGGTTTTAATGCTCTCATTATCATTCTTGCTACTACTGGTGCACCACATCCAGCACACATTCTATGTCCTTCTGTGAATCTTGATGGCTTATTTGCCACGATTTCTTTCATATCATACGCCATTTTAATTTTCCCTCCTTCTTAGTCCTAAATATCTATATGGATTTTCCACTTTTCCGTTTTTAGCAATTTCTGCTAAATCACTATATACTGATTCTATTTGTTTTTCAGTAGTGTCTCTTCCACCAATACCATATATGTAATTGACCATTGGAACATGTTTTCCGTTTACATACATTGCAGAAGTTACATCTTCAAATAGAGCTCCTCCTGCTGCATTTAAAGAATCAGCTTTGTCTAATACTGCAACTGCTTTTAAATGTGCCAAAGCTTCTGAAATTTCTTCTGTTGGGAATGGTCTAAACATTCTTAATTTTAAAAGTCCTGCTTTTACACCTTTTTGTCTTAATTGGTCTACAACAGCTTTTGTTGTTCCTGCAGTAGAATTCATACATATAATTGCTATTTCTGCATCATCTAATTTGTATTTTTCGAAAAATTCATATTTTCTTCCTGTCCACTTTTCGAAATCTTCAGCAACTTTTTTTATAACTTTTTTAGCATTTCTCATTGCTTCTGCCTGCTGTGCTTTATGTTCAAATAAATATGCTTGTACATCTAATGGTCCTACAGCTATTGGCTCATCTGCATTTAATAAATAGTGTTCTGGCTTATATTGTCCTACAAATTTTCTAACTTCTTCATCTGTTTCTAGTTGAATATTTTCTATTGAATGTGATGTTATAAATCCATCTTGACAAATCATTACTGGTAATAATACATCTTTGTTTTCTGCAATTCTATGTGCCATTAACATATTATCATATGCTTCTTGATTATTTTCTGAAAATAACATTATCCAACCAGCATCTCTTACTCCCATTGCATCTGAATGGTCATTGTGTATATTTAGTGGTCCTGAAACTGCTCTGTTTACTAATGCCATTACTATTGGTAGACGTAAACTTGAAGCTATATATATCATTTCCCACATTAAAGATAATCCGTTTGCAGATGTTGCAGTCATTGCTCTTGCTCCAGCAGCTTCTGCTCCTATTGTTGCTGACATTGCAGAATGTTCACTTTCTACAGCAACAAACTCTGTATCTACTTCTCCATTTGCTACAAATGTTGAAAAATATTGTGGTATTTCTGTTGATGGTGTTATTGGAAATGCTGCAACTACATCTGGATTTATTTGCTTCATTGCAACAGCTGTTGCTTCATTTCCACTTAATCTTTCTCTTATACTCATTATTCTACCCCCTCTTCTTTCATTTCTATTGCTTTAAAAGGACATACTTTTGCACACACTCCGCATCCTTTGCAATAATCATAATTATAGTCTTTTCTTTTTAAATCTTTTCCTACAGGAATTGCATTATCAGGACATACTGGGAAACATAGACCACATTGCTTGCATTTTTCTTCAAGCCAAATAGGTTTCATACTTCTCCAGTCTCCTGTCTTGAATTCTCTTGCATTTCCTGCACAATATATATCTCCACCTATTGTTAAATCTTCCATAGGTGTTTTTGCATTTATTTCTGTCATATTTAATCTTCCTTTCTAAAATATAATTTTAAGGCAGTTATTAATTTCATATTTTATATTTTCTTTACCTCTTTTAGAGCTATCTCTAAAGCTTTCATATTTCCATCTATTACTTCAGGTTTTTTAGCAAATTTATGTTTAAATGAACTTTTCATATCTTCTAATAGTTCTTCATCGCTCATTATTCCTGTTACTTTTACTATTGCTGCAAGCATTGGTGTATTAGGAAAATATTTTCCTAGAGCTTCTTCAGATATTTTTCTTGCATCTATTGTATAAATAGCTCCATTATATCCTTTTAAAACCTTTTTTAAATATTCAGGTGATTTTGTAGTGTTTATTACAATTGCACCTTGTTCTTTTAATCCATCTGTTACTGGTACTGATTCTAATAAAGTATCATCAACTACTACTACATAATCTGGATCATATATATTGCTGTGTATTGTTATTGGCTCGTCACTTATTCTGTTATATGCTGTTATTGGTGCTCCCATTCTTTCTGGACCATATTCAGGAAATCCTTGTATATATTTTCCTGTGTTAAAAGCCGCATCTGCTAGTAATAATGAAGCAGTTTTTGCTCCTTGGCCACCTCTTCCGTGCCATCTGATTTCAATCATTGAATTTAACCTCCTTTTTTACTATCTTAGTTTTCTAAAATAGTAAGTTTTTATTTTCTTTTTAAACTCACACATAGTATATTCTTATTTTATATTAATGTCAAGCTCTTTTGAATAGTCAGATTAAAAATGTCAATGGGGACGGAGATTTTGACAATTTTTATCTAGTATTTGATTTTTGGTTGTTGATGATAAATTTTTCTAACCATCTCTACTTATTTCTGATTCTTCTGCTATTTTATTCAATAAAATTTTATTTTCATTTTTTAATAACATTATTAGCTTTTTGATTTTTTTACTTTCCGTTATAGATTTTAAGTCTATCTTATTCTCGTTTTGACATGCTTCAATAATTTCATTACATGTCGTCTAATTCTTTTCATGCACATCCATAAATACATATTCTGGCTTTTACTGGATTATTGTGAATATGTTTTATGCGGTTATATAAATGTTTTTCACTATATATTCCTTCCGCTTTATACCTATCTCTAAAAACATAACCAACTTTAACATATTTCTTATTATAATACTTTCCATATTTAGTATTAATTCTTTGCATATATTTACTTAATTGTTCTATTGGTTATGTTTCTGTAAGCATATGTGTATAGTTATTCATTATACAATTTACTATTATACTGATATTATGTTCTTTTTCTATTTTTCATATTATTTTTATATCTTCTGGGTTTTCAAATATAAAACTTTTTTTCAATTCCTTGGGTAATTACATGAAAAAGTGGAATCTTCATGTAGTTTTACGGGAATCTTGACATTAAACTCCTCCTAAAAAAATAGTATGATATAATAGTAAATATTATATCATACTATTTTTGTATTTTTTGTTGAAAATTGTAATTATTTATATTTTTTTATTACAAGAGTTGTCAAAATCTCCGTCCCCATTGACACAATGAGAACAATGTCCTGAACAACCAGAACTTTCATTACATTCAGTACTTTCACCATCAAGTTCTTTATCTTCTTCTGTAAATACATAAATATCTTCTTTTATGTTTCCCACATCTTTTTCAAGTTCTTTTACTCTATGTTCTAAATCAAATAACTTTTCTAAGTTATCTATTCTTTTTTCAAGTTGTTCAATTTTCTCTAACATTTCTTTTTCTTCCATTATAATCTTTCCTTTCTTCTATTTTTTCTTTTATTTCTTATTAATATATTGAATAAATAAAGAAAGAACTAGCTATTTTTGTGTAAAATTAACCAGTTCTCTAACAATTGATATAAAATTATACTCTTTCCATATATTCACAAGTACGTGTGTCAATTCTTATAACATCACCAATATTTATAAACATAGGAACTTGTATTTCTAATCCTGTTTCTAATTTTGCAGGTTTTCCTGATGTTGTAGTTGTATTTCCAGCAAATCCTGGTTCTGTATATGTTACTTCTAATTCAACAAATATTGGTGGTTCAACTGCAAATACTTTTCCTTTGAATGAAAGTATTGTAACTTCCATATTTTCTTTTAAGTATTTTAAACAATCTCCAATGTCATCTTTATTTAATGGCATTTGGTCATATGTTTCATTATCCATGAAATAGTATAAATCTCCATCATTATATAAATATTGCATTGTTTTCTTTTCTATTTCAGCTCCTGGATATTTATCTGATGGATTAAATGTTTTTTCTAAAACTGCACCTGTTATTACATTTTTTAATTTTGTTCTAACAAATGCTGCTCCTTTTCCTGGTTTTACGTGTTGGAATTCTACTACTCTATAAACTCCTCCGTCCATTTCAAATGTTGTACCATTTCTAAAATCTCCTGCCATGTATACTCCTGCCATATTAATTCTCCCTTCTAAATCTTTACATAATTTTTTACACTTTTTCTATTTTACACCATATTAGTTCAAAAATCAAGTACTTTTTTATGAAATAGTTATATTTCAAATATGATATAATACTTACATTTCTGTATTGAACCGAAAAATTTATGATATATTGATATATTATTATTTTATAAATAATAAATTGTAATATGTTATAATCTATTATTTAATTATAACATATTTTTTTGGTGAATTTGTTAATGGTTCACAATTTCCTTTATTTATAAGTACTGTATCTTCTATTCTAACTCCAAATTTACCTGCTATATATATTCCAGGCTCATCTGTAATTACCATATTTTCTTTTAATAGATGGTCTGAATTTATGCTCAAAATTGGTCCTTCATGTACATCTAGTCCAACTCCATGACCTAGTGCATGAATTAAATCATAATTATTTAATCTAAAATCATTATCTACCATTTTTGCAATCATTTTGGTACTTGAACTTTCATGCATATCATTTAAAACTTGTTCTTCATTTTTTAATACAAGTTCATAGATTGGTTTTACATATTCTGGTACTTTTCCAACAAAAATAGTTCTTGTCATATCTGAACAATATCCATTTACTTTGCACCCCATGTCTATTGTTATTATATCTATATCTTGTATTTTTCTATCTGTTGGTATTGCATGTGGCTTAGATGAATTTTCTCCTGAAGCAACTATTGTATCAAATGCAGTTCCTTCTGAATTTTTATAATAATAATCATCTATTTCTCTTGCTATCTGTTTTTCCGTCATTCCAGGTTTTATATAATTTACTATATATTCAAAACATTGGTCTGTTATTTGACATGCTTTTTTAATATTTTCAATTTCTTCTTCATCTTTTATCATTCTCTGTTTTTCTATCATATTCTCTGTTTCTACAAAATTGTTGATTTTGAATTTGTGCATAAATTCTTTGTATTTTGCATATGTTACATAGTTTTCTTCAAACCCAACATTTTCACAAAAAATAAAGAAATTTTCATAATCTTCTTTTGATAATCCTCTTGCATCATATACAACTATTTCATCAAATAATGTTAATGTATTATGAACATCTTCAATGTATCTACCATCTGTAATGAAAATATTCTCTTTTCTAGTTGCTAATAACATTCCTTCTGCTTTAATATTTGTTAAATACCTAATGCTCACTGGATTAGATACTATCATCCCTTGTAAATCTAAACTTAGCATTTTATTTCTAAGCCATTGCATTTTACGATTCATATTAAATTCAATTCCTTTCAAAAATCATGATTGATTTTTATTTAAAATTGAAAAGTAAATATTGCCGTTTCTTTTCAATTTTATATTTTATCTATTTATAACCATTAATAATTGTGATAATATATCAAATGGTATAAATATAATTATAAACGTTGCAATTACTATAAATGGTGCTAGTGGTATATATTCATTAGTTTTCTTTATCCTTACTAATATTAATATTATTCCTACTATTGCACCTATAAAAAATGATATTATGGAAATTGCTATAATATTTGTAAGTCCAAAATATATTCCTAATGCTCCAATTAGTTTTACATCTCCAAGTCCTAATGCTTCTTTACCATAAATTAAACCTCCAATTGCTGTTATTATTAAAAATATTCCAGCACCTACTATCATTCCCAACAACATGTCTATTGTTATTACTGCATTTGAAGTTCCGTATATGAAGGCTATTATAATTCCTATTTCAAACATTGTTAAATTAAGTCTATTTGGTATTATTTGGTATTTATAATCTATTACAAATGCTGATAGTAACATAGGTGTTAAAATTGCATATTTTATTAAACTTAAATTTTCTATTAATGTGCTTTGTATTCCATATCTATAAACTAGTGCTACATAAATTACAGAAGTTATAAGCATTAATATATAATTTGGTTTAAATTCAATTTTATATTCTCTAAATATGTCTAATGTAAATACTTTTTTGTTTTCTGGCAATCTTTTATTTACCCAGTCTACAAATTGTCCTACAAATAGGCCTAATATAATTGCGACTAAATAAAATCCTATATGTGTATCATTTATATACATTTTTTACTTGTATGGGTTTTAGTTTACACTATACTACCATAGCTCCTCCTTAGTTTTGTTTTCTTATTTATATTTTGACATTATTTTGATTTGCTCTGCATATATTTTTCTTTTATAAAATTTTCAAGTGGCCTTTTTAGCAATGTAATCCAAATGTCTCTTTCTGCAATAGGATCTACTAATATTGTAAACATCTTACACCTGTTTCCTCCTACTATGTCTGTAAAAATTTGGTCACCTACAATAGCTATGTTTTCAGGTTTTTCCTGTAGTATTCTTTGAACTTTTTTGAATCCCATTTTTAATGGTTTTTTTGCAAAATAATTATATTCTATTTGTAATTTTTCTGCTACTTCTTTTATTTTTTTTACTTTATATGAATTTGATAATATATGTAATTTTATTCCTTGTCTTTTTAAGTTTTCTGCCCATTCTACTGTGCCTTCTGGCAAATTTTTATGATAATCTATTAGAGTGTTATCAACATCTAAAATTAATGCTTTTATGTTATTTTCTCTAAGAAATTCTATTGTTATTTCTCTTACATTTTTAAAATATGCCTTGGGATATAATATCATTTCTACTAGCCTGTATTAACTTTTAAAGCTAACACATCTCCTTCCTTTTGTAATAAGATTTGTATCAATTTTTCTATTTATTTTATTATTGTCAATCAGATTAAATCAAAACTATTTGTTAACATTCTACTATATTCTGCCTAAAAAAGTCAATCTTTTACTATGCTATTTCTTTATAAATTTTATAGTCTCTCAAGATTTTTCTTACATATGTGTTTGTTTCTTTATATGGAATGTTTTCTATATTTGAACCATCTGCTTCAATTATTCCTTCTCTTATCCATCTGTCTACATTTCCTACTCCAGCATTATAAGCTGCAAGAGCTAATTCTAGACATTGATATTTTTTCATTAATTGTGAAATATATATTGTTCCAATATTTATATTGATTTCTGGATCAAATATATTTTCTGCAGTAAGAAAAATTCCATAATTTTCTGCTACTTCTTGCGCTGTTGAATACATTAGTTGCATAAGTCCTTGTGCATTACTAATTGAAACTGCAGTTGGATTAAAATTGCTTTCTGCCTTTATAATTGCATATATTAATTCTTCATCAACATCATATTCTTGTGAATATTTGACTACATATTCTGAATAATCTTTTTTATATAAAATTTTTTGTATTAAAATATCTACTACTTTCATTAATAATATTATAACAATACATATAATTAATAATTTTAAACCTTTAGCAAATCCTTTATTTGTTAATTTCTTCAATGGTGTTTTCTCTCCTTCTTTTGAATTTTTTAAATTATTTTTTATTTTCTGTGCTAAATGTTATTATATACAATTTTTTATTTTTATTAAAGTCTTTTTATAATTTTTTTACATTTTTTACGTAACACTTTTTTCTATATTCCATATTATATATTATCAAAAGAAAAAATTCCTAAAGGATTTTCTTTAGAAAAAAAATTCATATTTTGAAAGGGGGGTTTTATATGCCAGAAAATAGAGGTTGTGGATGTGGTTTCGGTTTTGGTGATGATTGCTGCTGGATTATCATTCTTATACTTTTAATATGCTGCTGTTGCGGTGGTAACAGAGGAGGATGTTGTTAGTTCATTAGACATATAAAGAAGACCCCTTTTGGAGTCTTCTTTTTTTATTTTTTTGAAATTTTGTATTGAAAATTCTGTCGTTTTATATTAAAATTAATTTGTGGTGTAAAAAAACTTTAATAGCACTTTGTGCAAATTAAAATACCAAGAACGGAGGATAAATAATTATGAAAAAGACAGTAGTATTAACAATATTTTTGTTAATAGTTTTAATGGCAACAAATGTATTTGCCGTATCAACAACAATGGAAATTGTTGAAGACAATGTATGCACTATTAAATTAAATGATAATGCAACATTTGAAAAGAAAATTGTAGAATCTGATTTAACAAATCATGAGGTTACTTTACAATTAAAAATTTCTAATGATTCCACTATATCTATACCAACTGGAGAACTTATGTTAGTAATAGATAGTTCAAGCAGTATGGATACAGTTGTATCTGATACAACAACAAGAAAAGATTTAGTTTTAAATTCTGCAAATTCATTAGTAGAAAGTTTATTAGCAATTAATAATTCATCTTTAAAAATAGGAGTAGTAACATTTTCTACTACTTCAGAGAAAAATGATGAAGGATATCTAGATACAGGAACAATTGCAGATGCACAAAAAGTTTGTGATTTCACAAATAATGTAACAGAACTACAATCAAAAATCTCAGCTATTGAAGGAACTGGACAATACACAAACCTTGATGCTGGATTGCAACTTGCAAAACAATCATTTACATCAGAAGATAATAATAAATATATGATTGTTTTAACAGATGGTTTACCAAATTTAGCAGTAGGATATGATGATTTGGTTACATATGAAGGTTTAACTGATGTAATAAATCAAACAAAATCAACTCTTAATTCTTTAGATGGAATTAATGTTATTACTATGTTAACAGGTATTGATAATGGAGAAGCAACATTCAGACCTGGTACAGATGCATCTTATACATACGGACAAGTTATACAAGAAGTATTTGGTTCAGAAGAGAACCCAACTATAGGAAAATTCTATAATATAGATGATTCTGAAATAGAAAAAACAATTACTGAAGATATTTTTAATGACTTAGTACCAATTATTTCTTATTTGAAAGACATTTCTATTACAGACTTTTTCCCTCAATATATTGTTGATAATTTTGATATAACATATATTGATGGAATTGATTTCGACAATGTAACAGGTGAAATTGATGAAGAAACAAATAGTTTTACTATACACTTAAAAGAATTAGGACCAAATGATACTATTACTCTAAGATATAAATTAACTTTAAAAGATGAATTTGATGAAGAAATTATTGGAGAAATATTAGATACAAACGAAAAAGTAGATATAACCTATACAGATTTTGATGGATCAGAAAAAAGTCAAACATCAGATGTTACACCAAAAATCAAACTTACAGCTGTAGAAGATCCTACACCAGAGCCAGAGCCAGAACCTGAACCAGAACCTGAACCAGAACCTGAGCCACAGCCAGAACCACAACCACAACCTGAACCTGATCCAACAGTTTCTGAAGATCCTTTACCATTTACAGGTTCTCACATGTTTATATTAGGATTTGTAATAATTGGTACAGCTACAGGATTCTTCGCATATAAATCAAGAAAAATCAGATAAAAATCTTTCATAAAAAGGAACTAAAAATAGTTCCTTTTTATATAGCCAAAAAATATATAATTATTTTAATAATAGTTATATATTTTTTTGTTTTCTGAATATTGTGGTAAAATTTTCAAATGCTTGCAAATAAAGGCAAAATATAGTATAATATAGAAGGTAAAACAAATTTTTACTATAAACTATATTATGATTTGTAATCACAAAAAGCGATTTTTCAAGTCTATATTATAAAAAATAATCCATAAAGAAAGGGAGATTATTTTATGAATAGAGTAAAAACATTTGCAAAATATGCATTATGGATAATATTATTTTGGATATTTTCAGATATATTAATATATTACGGAATAAATTCAACATATAAGAAAATAAATAGCAAAAATGAGCTACCTAGTTCAATAACAGTAACTAGAGCTGAAGCAACAAAAGTTAATGGAAGAATAAATGGAACAATTTTTAATAGTGAAAATGCTGATTTGAGTGGAAAATATATAAAAATAGATTTATATTCCTCATTAGGAAACTTATTAGGTACTGATTATTTAGAAATAGGAACTCTAAGACCTAATGAAACAAAGAGTTTCGAAACTTATTTCAAAATTCAAGATGTGGCTACATATGATATAAGCATATCTGACCAAAAAGAAGAAACTGTATCAGAAGATTTATTCATTCCAGAAGACTTGCCAGAAGCAGGTATATTACTTTTATTAACATATATGCTATTTTTCTAAATTTTTTAATGAAGGTTGTATATTGTAAAAAGCAATTACACAACCTTCTTTTGTGTTATGGATTAACATATAAAGTTTTATTATTAGTAAAGATAACCATTCCTGGCTTTGCCCCATTCGGTTTTTTCACAAATTGTACTTTGCAATAATCAACAGGAACATTTGAAGAAATTTTTGCTTTACTATGTTTAGCTGCGATTTTTGCACATTTAACTAAAGTATCATCAGGTATTTCTTGATGATTAGTTCTTAGAATTACATGACTTCCTTGAATATCTTTTGTGTGAAACCAAATATCTGATTTATCTGCAAAGGAAAGAGTAAGCCAATCATTTTCCTTATTATTTCTTCCAGCAAAAACAGTAAAGCCATCAACCTCATATTTTATTGGAGAATATGTATCCTCTCTTTTTTTCTTTTTGTAAACTTTTTTATTCTCCTTATTTTTTTGATTTTTCTTAAGATTGCTCTTAAATATAACATTATCAGATATTTCTTCAAAAATTTCTTGTACATCTTCTAAAGTTGTTGCATTTTCTAATTCATAAACTATACTCTCAATATAATTTAGTTCTTGTTCTGTTTCAATTTTTTGTTTAGAAACAATTTGAAATGCATTTTTTAATTTGTTATATTTTTTGAAATATCTTTTCGCATTTTCACTTGGTGAATATTTCTTATCTAATGGAATTGTAATAATTGCATTATTATCATAATAATTTTCAAGTTTTATATTATCAGCATGTGTATTAGTTAAATGATAAAGGTTTGCAGTTATTAGTTCTCCATATAATTTGTATTTATCCATTTCGTCACAATCTTTAAGTTTTGAGTTTATACTAATTAAACGATTATGGTATTTTTTTAGCAAATCCAATATTAGTTTTAAAATGTTGTTTCTGTAATTTGTAAATGTTTCTGTTGATTCTCTTTCAATATAAAAATCATCAATAAAATAATTTAAATAATAACTCCCATGCTCTGAATTTCCTAATACTAATACATAATCAGAAATCTTATCTTTTTTATAAATCTTTTCAAAAGTCAGTTTTTGAGTTTGATTTATGATATTTACAATATATTCGTAAAGTCTTGAAAGATATTCTTTTGAATTTATTTTATAAATTTCTTTTTCGCTTACACTTTCAGATATATAACAATGCTTAATAGAAGCTTTTACAAAAGATAAGCTAAATCCAGTAAATGTATTAGAAATTATTTTAGCTAAAGCATCAGATTTATCAGCTATATCATTATTTTGTAATTCTTTGCCTGAATTAATAATTTTAAATAATTCTGGAGTAATTTTATCATAAAAGTCTTCAAAATTTTGTAATTTTGTAAAATCAAATTTATCAGAAGTTGGCATTGAATAAAATCTTGAAGGTAAAATATCTCTATAATTATCACTACTTGCATATATGTGACGCATAGCATCAATTATTATGTTTTTTTCATTTACTAAAATAATATTGCTATGTTTTCCCATAAGTTCAACAACTAAAGTTTTGACTTCAATTTCATTAAATTCATTTATTGTTTCAATTTTTATATTTACAAGTCTTTCTAAGCTAATCATGCTAATATCTGAAATTCTTCCACCAATTAAATGTTTTCTAAGTAACATACAGAAATTAGGAGCTACAAGAGGATTTATTCTTGAATGTGTAGTTAAATTAATTCTACAGTTGTGAGCATCTATACATATATTTATGGCTAGATGTTTCCCAGAAGCATAAACACCTAGAATTATTGTATTTTTATCTGGCTGATGAATTTTATCTATTTTTCCACCAGTAATATCTTGCTTAAATTCACTTGTTATTGCTCTTGCAACTATTCCGTCAAAAGCCATGAAATCATCTCCTATCTTTAATATATGTGATTTTTTCTCGATTTTTTCATTTATTTCTAATTAATTAATATCTTTGTTAATCACATTTGAAAGTTCCAAATATGAATATAATAGCACAAATTTCAATTATTGTAAATATGTTAAAGGATTTACATATTCATTATTGATTCTAAATCCTATATGTAGATGGCAACCTGTTGTTGCACCATTTGTAGGTTTACCATTCGATGGATCTGTATATGTATTACCTGAAACTCCATATACATATTTAGGACCAACTTGTCCTATAACCTGTCCTTGTTCAATAATGTCTCCAACTGAAACTATATAATTTGGTGAAACATGGCAATATGTAATTTTAATTTCTTCTGGATTTGTTAATGTAATTGTATACCCTCCTCCACCAAGAAATCCTGTAAATGTGATTTCTCCATCACATGTTGCAATTAGATTTGTACCTTCTGGTGCAGGTATGTCTACTCCTTTATGATATGTTGATGCTCCAACTGTTGGAGATGTTCGCCTCCCAAAGTTTGAAGAAATCGTCGTATATCCTGGTATTGGCCAAGCAAAATTTTTATTACCATAGAATATTATTTGTTTTTCTTCTGATATTTGCGAAGAATTTGATGTTGATATTGTTGGTATGAAAAATATACAAATAATGATTGATATTATTAAAATTATAATAATTGTTTTGTTTATAATAATCACCTCAAGAAAAGCGAAAATTAAATTTTCTGAGTGACAAAGTTATCTAAGAAAATCTAATCTTCTAATATTTATTCTGTATGTCAAAATCTCCTTTCAGTCAATTTTTCCTACAAACTAAAAAGAAAGAAATTTAGCAAAAGCTAAATTTCTTTCTATGGCAGGGGTACTAGGATTCGAACCCAGACAAGCGGTTTTGGAGACCGATGTGCTACCATTAACACTATACCCCTAAATTTAATTACTATATTATATTAACATATATTTTCAAATTTTACAATAGAATTTTAAAATTTTTTAAAAAAAATTATGTCAATATATAAATTATTTTTAAAGAACAAATAAGAAAATCTAACTCTTCCATACCTTTTCTTTAAGGAAACTTACCCATTCCATGGGACGATTTTCCTTATAATATAAAAAATCCACAAAAATTTGTGGACTTTTTATTTACTTTAATTTTAATTCTTCACCAATAAGTTTTTCTACCATTTGTGGCTCATTTAGTATAAGTTCAATAATTAATGGATATATTTCTAAGTTAAATCTACAAGTCATATCATCAATTTCTCCAGGTTTTTTATTGTATGACATTGCACTAGCTGTACAACCACCTCTACAAAAATAATAATATGGACAATTATCACATTTTTCATCTTTCTTATCTTTAAAATATGGTTTAGATTTTATTGCTTTTTCTATCAATTCTACTAAATCTTCTCCATCATATATATTTCCAATACAGTTTATTTCACTACCTATTAATTCACAAGGATAAATATTCCCTTCTTGGCTGAATGATACAAATTTTCTTCCACCAAATATTTTATACTTTCTTCAATATGCTTTAACGTATACATTGAATTCACACTTAATGTATAAAATTCATATTCTGGATTTATTTCTTTTATATCTTGCATTCTTTTTAGTAACTGATTAAAAGTTTTTTCTCCCTTAAGGTTTACTCTGTGTGAATCATGTACTTGTTCTGTCCCATCAATGCTAATCCCAAAATTAATATTGTTTTCTTCTAATTTTTTATACATATCTTTGGTTAGCAATAAACCATTTGTTTGAATTGTATAATTTACATTTATATTAGCTTATTTCAGCTATAATTTATCTATATTAATTAATCATTTTTATTTTACTATCAATTGTATAAAAAATCTTCATAATTATATCTTTTTATAAAGCATTTTCAAGATACCTTTTTAAGAACTTTCCTGTATAACTTCTTTCATTTCTACAAATTTGCTCAGGTGTACCTACAGCAACTACTTCTCCACCATTGTCTCCTCCTTCTGGTCCTAAGTCTATAATGTAATCTGCTGTTTTTATTAAATCTAGGTTATGTTCTATTACAATTATTGTATTTCCAGTATCTACAAGTCTTTGTAATATGTCTACTAGTCTATGAACATCTGCTATATGTAGTCCTGTTGTAGGTTCGTCTAAAATATATAAAGTTTTTCCTGTTGCCTTTCTTGAAAGCTCTGTTGCAAGTTTTACACGTTGTGCTTCTCCTCCTGAAAGTGTTGTTGAAGGTTGTCCTAATTTAATATATCCAAGACCTACATCATATAGTGTTTGTATTTTATTTTTTATTTTTGGTATATTTTCAAAAAATTCTAAAGCTTCTTCTACTGTCATGTCTAGTACATCTGCTATGTTTTTACCTTTATATTTTACCTCCAATGTTTCTCTATTATATCTTTTTCCTTTGCATACTTCGCATTGAACATATACATCTGGTAAGAAATGCATTTCTATTCTATGAACTCCATCTCCTCCACAACTTTCGCATCTTCCACCTGCAACATTGAAGCTAAATCTTCCTTTGCCATATCCACGAATTTTTGCTTCATTTGTTTCTGCAAAAATATCTCTTATTAAATCGAATGCTCCTGTATATGTCGCTGGATTTGAACGTGGTGTTCTTCCTATAGGTGATTGGTCTATATTTATTATTTTATCTATGTTTTCTAATCCTTTAATTTCTTTACATTTTCCTGGTTTTTCATTAGCCTTCATTATTTTTTGTGCTACAGTTTTGTATAATACTTCATTTATTAATGTACTTTTTCCAGAACCAGAAACTCCTGTTACACAGATAAATTTTCCTAGTGGAAATTTTACACTTATGTTTTTTAAGTTGTTTTCTACTGCTCCAACAACTTCAATGTTCTTCTTATTTCCTTTTCTTCTTTCTTTTGGAACAACAATTCTTTTTCTTCCACTTAAATAATCTCCTGTTATTGAGCCTTTGGTATTTTTTATTTCTTCTGCCGTTCCCTGAGCCATTACCTGTCCACCATGTACACCTGCTCCTGGACCTATATCAATTATTTGATCTGCTGCATACATTGTGTCTTCATCATGTTCTACTACTAATAATGTATTTCCTAAATCTCTCAATTTTTTTAATGTTGCAATTAATTTGTCATTATCTCTTTGATGTAGTCCTATACTTGGTTCATCTAAAATATATAAAACTCCTGTAAGTCCTGAACCTATTTGTGTAGCTAAACGTATACGTTGTGCTTCTCCTCCTGATAATGTTCCTGCACTTCTTGATAATGTTAAATATTCTAGTCCTACATCTATTAAAAATTGTAATCTTGCATCTATTTCTTTTAAAATCATGTCTGCTATAGTTCTAAATTTCTCAAGAATTGTTGTAATTGCTTAATTGAAAGGTCTGTCATTTCATTTATATTTTTTCCACCAATTTTAATACATAAAATTTCCTTTTTTAATCTTGCACCATGACATTCATCACATGGAAGTTCACTCATGTATAATTCATAAAAATCTCTCATTCCTTGTGATTTTGTTTCATTATAACGTCTTTCAAGTGTTGGTATTACACCTTCAAATGGTGTTGTGAATTTTCTTATTCCTGCACTTGATTCATATTCAAATTCTATTTTTTCTGTCCCTGTACCATATAAAATTTTATTTAAAAAATCTCGTGGCAAGTCTTTAATTTTTTTGTTTTTAATATCTACTCCATAATGTTTTCCTATGTTTTCGAAATACATTCTTGCCATTGTATCTCCCTTTTTCATGGTACTTGCTCCAAAAGCTTTTACTCCATCATATAATGTTTTGGTTTTGTCCGGAATTATTCTGTCTTCATCCATTTTCATTAAATAACCTATTCCAGAACATTTTGGACATGCTCCATATGGATTGTTGAATGAAAACATTCTTGGTGTTAGTTCTGGAAAACTAAATCCACAATCTGGACATGCATAGTTGCAACTATATAATACTGGTTTGCTTCCTACTACATCTATTAATACCATGTTTTCTGCACGTTTAAGAGCTACTTCTATTGACTCTGTAAGTCTTCCTACTATGTCTTTTTTGATTACTAATCTATCTACAATTACTTCTATTTCATGTTTTTTATTTTTGTCTAGTTTTATATCTTCAGAGTCTGCTAATTCGTACATCTCTCCATCTACTCTTACTCTTGCAAATCCTTCTTTTGCTAAGTCTTCAAATAGTTTTGTATATTCTCCTTTTCTTCCTCTTACAACTGGTGCTAAAATTTGGATTCTTGTTCCTTCTTCTAATTTCATTACATTATCTACAGTTTGGTCTATTGATTGTTTTTCTATTTTTTTACCACAGTTTGGACAATATGGTGTTCCAATTCTTGCATATAATAGACGTATATAATCATATATTTCTGTTACTGTTCCTACTGTTGAACGTGGATTTTTTGATGTTGTTTTTTGGTCTATTGATATTGCTGGAGAAAGTCCTTCAATTGAATCTACATCTGGTTTTTCCATTAATCCTAGGAATTGTCTGGCATATGAAGACAAACTTTCTACATATCTTCTTTGTCCTTCTGCATATAGTGTATCAAATGCTAATGATGATTTTCCTGAACCTGATAATCCTGTTATTACGACTAATTTATCTCTTGGTATTTCTAAATTTATATTTTTTAAATTGTGTTCTCTTGCTCCTTTGATTACTATTTTGTCATTCATTTATATCTCATTCCTCCTTAAAGTGCAAAATATAGTTTGAAAAATAAGCTGTTCCTATATTTATACTCTTACAATTATTTTTCAGACTGGCCCCTGTTTTGGTATTATACTACATTTTTTTCGTTTTTACAACAGCTTAAGAGCAGATGTTTGCACACCTGCCCTTAAACTTTGCTGTGTAAAGCTCTTATTTTAGAGCTTTATCGAGTGATTTTTAGGTCTAGCACCCTCCTCCATTCCCATCTGCTTTCATAATAATTGGACGTAACCATTGCAACTCTGGCTCCGCGCCATTTCTCTGTCCAGAAACCTTCATCCCAGCGAATGAAGTGATAGTCACCTATCATCCCATTCGCATAGGTCTTGACGTATAATCGAATTGCGTG